>JANXWM010000537.1 GCA_025351145.1 Chitinophagaceae bacterium | reverse complement strand
GGAGTAGTTGATACTAAGTTCTTTTTGTTCAGGCTGTACAAGCTTTTCGCATAAGTCCCCACTAAATCAATGTGAGCCCATTTCCTGGCCTAACACAAGTACGGGTACAGCCAAGACAAGAGATTGCTTCGGAGGCCTCGCAATGACGCACAATGTTATACTGTACAAGTGTGCGACGCAAGGAACGATCATTCATGCAATGCTGTTTGGCCCACAAAGAATTTTCTGCCTTTTGGTTAACTAAAAAAGATTGGGATAATCTGAAATAATCCCGTCTACGCCAATATTTTTTAGGCGCTTTATTTCTGCAGCATCATCCACTGTCCAGGGAATTAATTTAATGCCTGTATCGTGGCATTGCTTCACCAATAAAGGCGTTACCAACTGGTATGCCGGGCTGTAAATTGTGGGAATAAAACCAAGGTCTTTTAACTGGAGTGCAAAAGATTTTTTATCAAAATCTTCGATGAGCAAAGCAGTTTTTATATTGGGATAATGTTGATGGAGGTATTGCAGCGAACGAATATCAAACGACTGAATGATCACCCTTTCTTCAATCTTTTTTTCTTTAATTATCCTCAAGATCAGTTCAACAAAAGGTGCAGGTTTTGGATGATAAATATCATCAGTTGCAGGCGTGCACTTTGTTTCAATATTGTATTGCAAAGGTTGTTTACCGCTTCTTGAGGCGTAGGATTCTACACTGTCGATCACATCTTTGAGCAAAGGTTTTGCCACTTTCATTTTCTGCTGCTGCGGAAAACGCGGATGAGGTTTTAAGCCCACATCATAGGTCTTCACTTCATCGTAATTCATGTGATAGATGTTCAGGCTTTTTTCTTCCTGCTCAGTTATATAACTGCCATCAGGCTTTGTAGTAATCTCATGATTGAAGAAAGGTTCATGGCTCATAACTACCTGTGAATCTTTTGTAATAACGGCATCCATTTCTAAAGTGGTTACACCAAGGTCAACCGCTTTAAGATAAGCAGGGATGGTGTTCTCGGGCATTAACCCGCGGCAGCCGCGATGGCCTTCTTTATCAAAGCCGCCATTCAGCGGTGAGTAAGAAGGACTGATATGCGAACTGCAACTCATAGCAAATACAATAATGGTTAAAGAGAGGGTTTTTTTCATGCCGGAAAGATTTGATCTTTTCTTTTTTGCATTTCTTCAGCCACAGTTTTTGCATCGGCATCCTGTTCGCTCAAATGATGAATGATATTGTTATAACTTTTTTCATCGCGGTTCTGGCTCAATTTAAACACATGCTCAACAGAGGTTACTTCAATTTCAAAAGCAACGATGGCTTTCATCATATTGCTTACATAACTTTCTTCCATGTTATTAACGGAAGCCGGTGAGTGCGGATTGTTTTCGAAATGATCTGTAAGCCTTACCAATAAATTGTGTAAACCTTTTTCATCTAAAAATTTAAGAATTCCTTTTGCATGGACAGCCTGGTAATTCCAGGTACTGGCAACCTGTTTATTTTCGTAAAGGCTTGCACTAACATAGGTATGTGCGCCCTGAAAAATTGCCAGCACATCCGGATTGCTTTCAAAGGCTTTGGTATGTTCCTGTTTGCGCATAATGTGTGCAAGCAGAAATAATTTACCGTCTCTTTCTTCAATCAGAGCGGGTATATGCGTGGCAACAGGTTTGCCTGCTGCATCTGTGCCGCATAAAACAATAAAAGGGTGTTGCTTCATAAAAGCAATTACTTCTTCGTGGTCTGTTGTTTTGAAATGGGGAACATTATACATTCTCCGAAGGTAAAAGTAAAATTGATAGGCTGCCGTTGCCTAAAACGTTTTTTGAAGATATGGAAGCTGGAGCTCAGTATTGTTCAAAGCGTACAAGAGTGCGACGCAAGGGACGATCAGTAATGAATAAATTGTTCGGTTAATAGTGATAAACAAAAAGATCAAAAAGGAAACGGCTGCACTTTCAATATCATTTAATATTTTTGAAGCTACATTCAAACACTGGATATGACTATTGAACATTTTAAGACTTTGACCTTAGCTGAAAAATTACTGGAGATTAAATACCATGGCACCCTGCTTGGAAACTACGAACGCATAAGTGCCGATGGTGGTAAAAAGCAACCAGGCGACATATTTGCCCTGCATAGTTTCTGGGTATTTTTGAGCGATGATGAAAAAACAGTTGTGCCAACAAGAAGGGACCTGACGCCCACAACTTAAAGCCTTTGAGGGTTTAACTAAATACCCGGCTTGGTTAAAAGGCCCTTTAAGTAGGTTACCATTTCAGGCGTGTCATAGTTTTCAATACCCTGGTTGCGGTTAACAATTTTGCCGGTTGGGTCAATAATAATTGTTGTAGGTAATGTGCCGCCAAAAATGTTTGCCGGTATTGCGCCGGCAGGTCTGTATAAAGGAAGGCTGTAATTATTTGTTTGCATAAAAGGTAGTGAGGTTTCGAAGTTGCCATCGGCATCTGCAATAATAAAAATAAAACGTGCATCGGGCTGCAACTTAAGCCATAGTGCATTTACAGAAGGCATTTCTGCCAGGCAGGGAGGGCACCAGGTAGCCCAGAAATTAATAAAGACCACTTTTCCTTTTAATTCATCTGTGCTGATTATTTTATCATCTGTGCCGGTAAATAAAAGGTTTGTTATTTTGTTATCACTTAAAGCTTCAGATTTTTCTTCATGAGCCGGGGCGTTAAACAAACCAACATCCATAAGCCTCTGCAGCACCCATACTTTTACATCGGGATTAAATAATAGTAATGCTATAGCTAAAATCATTACCCCATTGCCCCAATACTTTTGTATAAACGCTTTTATGAGCATGGTTTTTCGAATTGCTTTATGGATATGGTTGCCTAAATAAGATTGCATAAATATAAATAAAAATTACGCGGTTTGGCGTGGTAATTTTTATTCACTCTTTTTGAAAGTTTATGAACCGGGCTGAAACGCTTTGTACATCGTCCCTTGCGTCGCACACTTGTACTTAGCAATTCTATTCAGCTTTCAACAGCCCTGCAAATATTAGTGCACTGGAAAATGAATGGGTGTTATACAAAACTGTTCTTTAAAAAATTAACCGCATTACTGTAAAAAACTTTTTCAAGTATATCCTGCGGTTGCATGCCAAAGATGAGGGTTTGTATTTCACCGGCCGTAAGGCTGTAATTGAAACCTTCCTGGGAAATGTCTGCATTGCTTTCAAGCACCTTGAGCATGTATCCTTCCAGCGTTGGAACCTGCGCGCTGCTTGGGCAGCAGTTTAAATGATTGATCAGTCCGTCAAAATCGCTGCCTATAGAAATAATATCCCAGCCTTCTTTTTTGTTTAATACCTGCACTATGCGCAGCATATTCGCCAAAACCACTTTTGCATACTGCATGTTTACCTCATCATCAGTTGCCCCATCTTTTTGCTGAATGATCTTGATAATCTCTTTGCCCGCAATTCTTTTTTCGTCAAGCTGGATGCCGATAAGGCCTTTCGAATTAAAGATATGCTCTATGTCTTCGGCGCATAAATTAATGCTGCATTCGTGCAGGTAATTGGTTGTATCATCCAGTTCATCCCAGTCTGTAGTATCAGAAAGTTCAATCATTCCTTCAATGGTTGATCTTTTTGTGTTTACGCCGGTATGGCTGCAGATAATGGGGATATTTTCATTCATCAGTTCAGGGTCTGCAGACAGTAATGCATAATAATCCTTCCTGCTGCGGGGGCTCATGTGCTTAATATCAATCAATACTCTTTTGCCATTCTTTGTGGAGAGCAAGTGTTTTATTACCTGAATACCCAATGGATTAATGCCAAGGTTAATGCCTTCTTCCTGGTTAATTAATACGGTCATCATTGCGTTAAGGCTGCGGGCATGGCCGCCAAGACCGTTCCAGGTATGGTGATAAAAGGTCATAAACAAAGGCGGATGAGCCCATGTTTTCATCTCAGTAATATTGTTGAGGTATTCAGCCAGAGGCGTAAAATTGTACACATCGTCTTTGTGTGTAGTTGTTTGGTTTCTTAGAAGATCGCCAAAGCCCGGGGCATTATATAAACTATGTGTGCCTTCAATACTTGTAAGAATGCACAATGTATTGGGGTCATCATTTAGGGCAGTTTCTATTTCAGCATAATTTTTTACAAGGCGCATAGTATAGCCGCCTTTTCCTTTTTTGCCGTTAAAACTTTCAAGAAATTCAAATTCGGGTTTTAGTGAATGGCGGAAATAGCTGATGGTATCGTACTTACAGAATTTTATATCTTCCAGGCTAAAACCGGTAAGTGCATTGATCACTTCATTTTTTATAGTGCCTGTAAAAGGTACTTTTTGAAAGGCTGCCAGTGTTTTAAGTGTGTCGTTAAGTAATGGGTCATCTTTCTGGTTCATTACATAAAACCCTTTCTCAGGCGGTGTTATAGAAACAATCGCAATCCGGTGGCCGCCTGCAGACAGGTTATCGAAGTTAGACTGTGTGGCCAACAATATTTCTGATGCTTTTTCAATTACGCTGCGCAAACGGCTAAGCAGCCAGCTATTGATAAAATTGGGAGCCGATTGAAAAGGATCGAGCTTGTGTTCTTCAGGTCCTCTTTGCGTGTTGAAGGCTTTTGAGGTAGAGTGGCAGTGGATGTCTGCATAGGGGTGTGGCATAGTTTTATTATTTGAATATTAAATTACAAAAAATAAACAGGAAACAAAATCTTTCTTAATGAAACGTATTATTAATGCCTGTGGCAACATTGCGGAGAAAGCGGTTTGTATGTAAGCAGGTTAAAGCTTCACGATGCTGAAGATGACCAATGATATACAGATGAAGTGATTGCGACGCAAGGAACGATGCTATGAAAACTAATGCTGGTATTTAATGAAAAATCTATTCTTCCAGCAACTGAATGCCTGCTTTTGCAAAAGCAATTTTATGTTGTTTGTATAATGTGCCCGTGGTCATTTTAAAAACTTTTTTACTCATGCCAAACACCGTGTAAATATCTTCAGGGTCGCTTTTATCGTGATAGGGCAAATACCCATTATTCTCTTTTAACAGGCGGATAATTTTTTCTGTTTCAGCTTCTATGCGTTGGTAGCCGGGCTTGCCGATCACTACATCAATCTTGTTATCGGGGCGAATCGTTTTTATATAACCCTGCGCCTGTTCGCCAATTTTTAAATCGCGGAAAACCTGGTTAAAATGAAGCAGGCCGGTATGTTTATTATTGATGATCACCACATATCCAAGATCGCTGCGGCGGTGTACTACAAGATCAACCATTTCCATCTCTTTTACCGTAAGTTCTTCGTTGCTGAACTGTGCATCAATTTTTTCGGTGGCAACGGCACGGCCCGTTTGTTTATCAATATAAATTTTTACAAGGTATTCGCCGCCTACCCGCATGCCTGTTAGCTGCTGCGATTTTGGCACAAACAAATCTTTCATTAAACCCCAGTCGAGAAAAGCGCCGTGAGGCGTAACACTTACACATTTCATTTGCACAATATCACCCGCAACGCCTTTGGGCTCCTGCGTTGTAGCGATCATGCGGTTATCAGAATCGTGATACAGAAAAACTTTTATATCATCGCCAATATGTACATCCTGCGGCACAAAACGTTTGGGCAAAAGAATACCTTCGGCACCATCGTCTAAGTACACACCAAAATCAACTGCACGTAAAACTTTTAAAGTATTGTATTCGCCAATTTTTATCATAATTGGGTAAAGGTACAATTATTGAATTTTAGTTTTTTTGAAACCGGCTTTAGTATTACATGGCATAGCCTCTTGTGTCACTCACTTGTACGTTCAGGTCGTGAATGAGCTTTTACCGAAGCGTATTACTTCCATGCAAAAGCCTGTGATACGCTTCGATCTGCGCTTCAGTAAAAGATGAATATAATTGCATCTGTACAAGAGTGCGACGCAAGAGGCGATGCCATGTAATACTTTGGCCGGGAACAACCATTTTGTTAACCTTATGATAAGAACAATACTGTTAGGGATGATTCCTTATTTTTGTTGGCATTGAATATTAACTGTATGAGCGAAGAAAAGAGCTTAAATTTTATTGAAGAGATCGTGGAAGAAGATCTTAAAGCCGGGAAATATAAAACTATCCTTACCCGTTTTCCTCCAGAGCCGAACGGCTACCTGCATATTGGCCATGCCAAAAGTATTTGTCTCAATTTTGGGCTTGCTTTAAAATATGGCGGCTTAACCAATCTTCGTTTTGATGATACGAACCCGGTTAAAGAAGACACCGAATATGTTGACAGTATTAAAGAAGATGTGGAGTGGCTTGGTTTTAAATGGAATAATTAATTGTATGCCAGTGATTATTTTGAACAGTTATACCAATTCGCTGTAACGCTTATTAAGAAAGGGCTTGCGTATGTTGATGACAGCAGCAGTGAAGAGATTGCAGCTCAAAAAGGAACGCCTACACAGGCGGGTACAGAAAATGAATTCCGCAATAGAAGCATTGAAGAAAACCTGCAGTTATTTGCAGATATGCGTGCCGGAAAATATACCGACGGAGAGAAAGTTTTGCGTGCAAAAGTAGATATGGTTGCACCCAATATGCACATGCGTGACCCACTGATCTATCGCATAAAACATGCACACCATCACCGAACAGGAGATGCATGGTGCATTTACCCGATGTATGATTTTGCACACGGACAAAGTGATTCCATTGAGAAAATTACACACTCCATTTGCACACTTGAATTTGTACCACATCGTGAATTATACGATTGGTTTATTGAAAAACTGGAGATATTTCCTTCGAAGCAATATGAGTTTGCAAGGTTGAATATGACTTACACTGTAATGAGCAAACGCAAACTTTTGCAGTTGGTAAATGAAGGCCACGTAACAGGTTGGGATGATCCGCGGATGCCAACGATCAGTGCATTCAGAAGAAAAGGTTTTACTCCGGAAAGCATCCGCGAATTCTGCGACAGGATTGGCGTTGCCAAGCGTGATAACCTGATTGATCTTGGTTTGCTTGAGTTCTGTTTGCGTGAACAACTTAATAAAATTGCTTTGCGCAGAATGGTTGTTTTTGATCCGTTGAAAGTGATTATTACTAATTACGAAGAAGGCAAAACAGAAATGTTTGCCAGCGAAGATAACCCTGAGGTTGAAAACAAAACTTACCGCGATATTCCTTTTAGTCGCGAACTGTATATTGAACGGGATGATTTTATGGAAGTTCCTTCAAAGAAATATTTCCGTCTTGCCCCCGGCGCTATGGTTCGCTTAAAAAGCGCTTACATTATTAAATGCGATACCGTAATAAAAGACGATACAGGCAATATAGCCGAAGTGCATTGCAGCTATATTCCCGAAAGTAAAAGCGGCAACGATACATCTGAGATAAAAGTAAAGGGTACCCTGCATTGGGTAAGTATACAACACGGCGTAACAGTAGAAGTTCGTTTATACGACAGGCTTTTTAAATCGGAAAATGTGGGCGCAGAAGAAGGCGATTTTAAAGATTACATCAATCCCGATTCTTTGCAGGTAATTGAACATGCTTATGCGGAGCCTGCTTTGCACGAAGCTAAATTTGATGAACGTTATCAATTTATACGCAAAGGATATTTTACCTTGGATAAAGATACCAGCGAAGAAAAAATTGTGTTCAACAGAACGGCTACTTTAAAAGATACATGGGTAAAAGAACAGAAGAAAGGATGATTTTTTGTGACCAGCTTTTGTAACCCTGATCATCGTCTGTTGCGTCGCACTCTTGTACGTTCTGTAATTCTATTAAGCACATCAACTTCTAAAAGTCATTACCTTATTTTTACCAAATGTTATTGCAAAAGTTTCAACAAAACTGGAAAGAACAATTCACGCATCTTTCAACTTCAAACTGTAATTTACTGTT
>JANXWM010000510.1 GCA_025351145.1 Chitinophagaceae bacterium | reverse complement strand
CGCTTCCATGTACGTGTAGTTGTTGGCAATACATTCATCAAAAGCCTGCAATGCCATTTTCTGATTACCTGTTCGTGAATAATAAACACCTTCAATAAAGGCACAGTGTGCATCGTATTCGCGGCCCAGACTTTGATCTTTTACCTGTTTGCTTAAAATAAGTGCGGTTTCATTCTTTTTCTCTGCATACAAATTAGCGATGCTGAGCAATGCATCAGCAGACGGGTAAATGCGGATGGCTTTATCGTAACTCTTCATGGCAAGCAAAGTATCTCCCGCATCTTCTGCAATTTTACCCTGCGTAAACCACAAGCCAAAGTTGGCTGAGTCTTTTGCAATCATGCTGTCCATTTGTAACAATGATTCTTTGTATGCTCCAATACTATCTAATGCTGTAGCGAGTTTCAGACGAAGGCCGACACTGTCAGGTTTCGCATGTACCTGCGCTGCAAGGCTTTTTACATAAGCCTGGTACCCTGCAGAAATATTTTCATCAGTTCCGTTTTCAACCTGCTGATCAGTTGATGTATTGCAGGCAAATAATAAAACGACCAAAGACATAAACGGGAATGTAACCTTCATCATTACGCAAAAATAAACGCATGATTTTTAATTATGATTATTTTCTGACATGAAGCAGAACATTGCAACCACTATTTTTGCAAAAAAGGTTAGCATGATGAATATAGAAACAGTTACAGGCAATATTGTAAATGGCGGTCTACGCTTTGGTAAAAGCTCATTCATGTTCCGAACGCACAAGAGTGCGACGCAAGGAACGATCAATAGTATTCCTTTTGCCGGGCTCAAAAAATGTATTTCAAAAACGATTAACTGTTTTACAGCCGCCTTGTTATTCGTTTCGTTTGCTAAAGCGCAATCAACAGCAGGCGACACGCTGCACTATGCCGATGAAAAACATTTTAAGAATGTGCGCCAGCTTACGTTTGGTGGCGATAACGCAGAAGCCTACTGGAGCTTTGATAATTCGCGGATTATTTTTCAGCGCACCAACCCCAAAGAAAGTGTATTGTGTGACCGTATGTTTATTGGCAAACTGCCCGTTGATGCAAATGATGCATTTACTTACAAACAGGTGAGCAGCGGCAGGGGTAGAACTACCTGCGGCTATTTTTTGCATAATGGAAAAGAGGTTTTGTATGCCTCCACTTTTTTAGGCGGTGATAGTTGCCCGCCATTGCCAGACCGCAGTAAATACAATAACCGCTACCTGTGGCCGATCTATAAAAGCTTTGATATTTTTCTTGCTGATACCAGTGGAAAAATAGAAAAACGTTTAACAAAAACAGATGGTTACGATGCGGAAGGAACGCTTTCGCCTGATGGCAAAAAAATGATTTTTACTTCTATGCGCAATGGTGATCTTGATTTGTATGTGATGGATTTAAAATCGAAAAAAGTAAAGCAAATAACGAATGAACTTGGCTACGATGGCGGTGCATGGTTTAGTCCCGATGGAACAAAAATTGTTTGGCGTGCAAGCAGGCCGCAAACAGATTCCGCGAAGGCAGATTATAAAGACCTTCTCAAAAAAGGTTTGGTGGCACCTGTGCAAATGGAAGTATTTATTGCCAATGCCGATGGCAGCGATGCAAAACAAATTACACACCTGGGCAATGCCAACTGGGCACCTAATTTTACGCCTGACAGCAAGCATATCATTTTCTGCAGCAACCACGAATACAAACGCGGATTCCCATTCAACATGTACCTTATAAACCTTGATGGCAGCGGGTTAGAGAAGATTAGCCGCGATAAAGGTTTTGATGCTTTCCCCATGTTTAGTTACGATGGAAAGAAGATCATGTTCAGCAGTAACCGTAACAATGGTGGCGGCCACGATACCAATTTATTTGTAGCAGATTGGGTTGAAACCCCTAAAGGGGAGTAAGAAAAGATTTCGCATTTAAGATTGCACACTGTAGTTTTGAAAACAAATAATACAAGATTTATTTATCTTAAAAATTTTCAATAAAATGTACACAACACTTTTAGCGCTTCACAGTATTTTACGCTGGGCAATTGTAATCTTGCTGGTGGTAAATATTTTGCGTTTATTTTCTTCCACAGTTACCAATAAAGTTGCACTGAGCAAATGGTTGCTTATAGCTGCACACACCACACTGGTGATTGGGTTGTACCAGTATTTTGCAGGCGGTTCGGGCTTTGCATTAATTCAGCAATACGGCATGGCCGATGTAATGAAAGACAGCGCAAAACGTTTCTGGGTTGTTGAACATCCTGTTGGCATGCTTGCATCAATCGTATTCATCACGGTGGGGCATATCTCCTTAAAAAAATCGGGCAATGCAAAACGCACTGCTGTGTTTTATACAATTGCACTCATCATTATACTTGCAACTGTTCCCTGGCCAATGCGTGAAGGTATTGGCAGGCCATGGTTACCTGGCATGTAATAAAATCTTATCCCGCTTAAATGCGGGATTTTTTTTGTGGGCCCGGCATTGGCATTTCATGGAGTCGCCTGTTGCGTCGCACACTTGTACAGAAGAATATGAATGAGCTTTCAACAGCCGGGCTACAACTTACCTTTTCCCCAACTCAATCACTTCACAGTTTTTCATCTCTTTTCCATCAATAATAAAACGGATAACCGTTCTTACTTTATGCCAGCCCTGCTTACCTGCTGCACCGGGATTCATGTGAAGGCATTGCAATGTAGAATCAAACATTACTTTTAAAATATGCGAATGCCCGCTGATGAAAAGTTTTGCCTGTTCTTTTACAATCGTGTTTTTAACGCCGGGTGCATAACGGTTTGGGTAACCGCCAATATGTTTCATAAAAACTTTTACCTGCTCGCAGGTAAAGATTAAATCTTCTGGAAATTCGTTTCTTATATCGAAGCCATCAATATTGCCATACACGCCACGCAGGGGTTTAAAAGCTTTTAGTTCGTTGGCAATTTCGGCTGTACCAAAATCTCCGGCATGCCATATTTCATCGCAGTTTTCAAAGTGTTTAAAAACTGCCGGGTCTAAGTAATGGTGTGTGTCTGCGATTAAGCGGCTAATTAATACTTTGAGGTGCTAAGAGTAACTTAGCGTAATGCCGAACAAGAAACAATTATCATTTAATGAAGAGGTATTAAAGATATTAATACCAGAAGAATACCTGCGGGACTTTGAACCGAACAGTGTTGAGGA
>JANXWM010000501.1 GCA_025351145.1 Chitinophagaceae bacterium | reverse complement strand
CATAATCATCTGTATGGTATTTATACGATGTACCTGAATAAATAATTTGATTAATGCCGCAGGTAAAAGCCTTATCTGATAAGGTTTTCAGCTTTTGCGGCGTGGTCATTTCCGATCTTGCTAAAAACACAAATGATTCCTGTGTAATTACCGGGCGGTTATATAAATGTGCGCCAGATGTTACCAGCTTAATAAATCCTTCAGAGCCTTTTGCAAACAACTGTTCAGCTTCAGGGATAGCGGCGCTGCCGCCCGATGCAATAACATCTGTTTTAATTCCATAAGCCTGTGTGCGGTGCAAAAGGCCACGGGCCTGCATCCAGTTATTACTGCTTTGTATAAACTGCGATTGTAAAAGCTCGCCAACCGTTACATCATAATCATATTGCAAACGCCAGTCTTCTTTTGAAAAAACAAATGGCGGTTTTGCATCAGGAAATAATAAAGCCGCTGCATTATTGTTGTATCCCTTCTGCAGGTTCGCAGCAACAAAAGGCGTTATATCATAACCTCTCTGCTGTTTAAAAAATGAGAGGAAATTATAAGCATAATGCCGGTCTGTTCTAAACTCATAACTGTCATTGAAAACTGCCCTGAAAGGTTTGCTGTAATATTGCCGCAGACCGGTAGTGGCACCAAAAAGATGATCGTAATTTTTTTGTACCAGCACAGAGTCAAAATGATTTGCAACAAAGCCAGGGTTTTTACTGGCAATTAAAGTAGGTATCTGCCCATCGGGCATTGCCCATAAAGCAATGATTGCCCATTCGCCGCCCGGAGGGGTTTTAAAATTGATTTTGTTATCCGCAACATTTCCTGTTATATTAAATACTGATTGCTGATCAAGAAAAATCTGCGTTGCATCTTTCTTAATAATTTTAGCCGCAATAACTGACTGCAGTTTTGCTAATGCAGGGTCAATAAAATTGTAAAGATGATAGTCATCAAATATTACAAGCTTTGAATAATCGGGTAAATTTTTAGGAACATTAATATTAATTGTTTCGCCTCCTGCAACAATTGTGTCGCAATAGGTGAGCGTAAGCATACTCTCCTGTGGCGCTACCTGCGGGCCACCCAAAGGCCACCCGCTGCCGCCGTTCATGTCAACCGTAATACCATTTTTTTTTGCCTGTTCCATCACGGCTTTCACATGCTCATAAAAAGAAGGGCTATCCCAACTGTAAACTTTGTTCAGCCGTTCCTGTGGCGCATTTGGGTTAATGCCCATGGTAAGCGGCTGAATTTCTATACCGGCAAAACCATTGTCGGCAAACAATTTTATTTCACGTTTCAGTTCTTCATTAGTTACATCATTGCCGGGCCACCACCAGCGGGTAAAAGGCCCAAATTCGCGGGAAGGATTTTTAAATTCAGCAGCATCAAAATCAAAATAGGGGAACCAGTTTTTGCCTGTAGTATCATTAAATACAGTTTCGTTTTTATCCTGTTTAAAACTTTGAGTTACCGTAATAAACAGGCTGCATAAAAAAATAATAAGCATGCTTAAAAACCTGTTTCTAATTTTTTTCATGCGGCATCATTTAATACTGTGGCTGCAAATGCTTGTAAGCACTGCAACGAAGATGATAAGAAATATAATAGCTATTAAGAAAATTTTTGGCGTTTATTATTAAGTGTAAAATTGATATTTAAAAAATGAAAGTGAATACCAGCTAATCTTTTCATGGCATCCCGGTTGCGTCGCAATCCTTTCATTTTTATATCTTTTATCAGCTGCAGCATCAGTTTTTTGCGGGCTTATTACTTGTAAAGTTTTCGCATTACTGCAAGTATAAAACGAATTTACAAGACGAACGTTCATTAGCTGAATAATGTTACTAAAGTACAAGAGTGCGACGCAACTAAAGCTTCATGCCTGTACTTCTGCCCGGTTCAAAATGCATTTTCTGTATTAACAACCCACCGATATTGAACAAACTTGCCAGTATTCACAAATAAGGATTTAATTTGCGCCCGATTTACAATTACACCTCTGTTATGACTGACCTTTCTAAGTTCGATCCCAATGTGGCGAGTAACCCAAACAATAATATTTTTGGCCTGCCCTTTACAGAAGAAGATTCAAAACTTGTTTTGCTGCCTGTACCCTGGGAAGTTACAGCAAGTTATGGTGCCGGCACATCCCGCAGTCCTGACCATATTTTTAAAGCAAGTATGCAGGTTGATCTTTTTGATGCTTATGTTCCCCAAGGCTGGCGTGAAGGTTTTTTTATGCGTGAGGTTGACAGAAAAATATTAATGAAAAGTGATTACCTGCGCAAAGAGGCTGAGCTTTATATTGACTATATTTCAAAAGGTTCGCTGGTTGAAGACAATAAATTCATGTGCAAAAGCCTGAAAGAAATTAATGAAGGCGGCACCATGCTTAACAACTGGGTTTATGAACAAACCAAAGCCCTGCTCGATAGCAACAAACTCGTTGGTTTACTGGGCGGCGACCACAGTACACCTTTGGGTTTTTATAAAGCGCTTGCAGAAAAATACGGCACATTTGGCATTCTGCAGATTGATGCACATTGCGACCTTCGTAAATCTTACGAAGGGTTTATCAACTCGCATGCATCTATTATGTACAATGCTTTGAGCAATATTCCGCAAATTGAAAGGGTGGTGCAGGTTGGTGTAAGAGATTACTGCGAGGAAGAATGGAACTATATCTGCAACAGCAATTATAGGGTGATTACTTATTTTGACGACCATATAAAAGAAAGGTTATTCGAAGGGCAGCACTGGAGCGATATTGCCGATACTATTGTAGCTCATTTACCACAACAGGTTTATTTTAGTTTTGATATTGACGGGCTCGACCGTAAACATTGCCCCAATACCGGTACACCCGTACCCGGCGGACTTGAAGCACAGCAGGTGCTCTATCTTTTTAAGAAAGTTATTGAAAGCGGCAGAAAACTGATTGGGTTTGACCTTGTAGAAGTTGGAGTAGGTGCAGAGCATAACTGGGATAGTAATGTTGGCGCACGTATGCTGTGGAAGCTGTGTAATTTTTTGATGAAAAGTAATACTTAATGCCTGAACAATTTTACAGGGTAGTTATACCCAATGAGCAATATAAATACATACAACCATTCCAGGTTTCCATTCTTATTGTAAACGCAGTTTCGCTGGCATTGGTAGCTTATTACCAGGGCGACAGCATTCAGTACATCTGGCCACTATTGCTTTTACTGAGCGCTTTCATTATTCTTTACCAAAATAAATTAGCCCGGTATGCTTTCTTTAGAAAAGTAAATTTTGCTGAAACAGGTTTTTTGTGGGCCATTACAGGATGGATTTTTCTCGGGCATTTATGGGTTGCCAGTGCAGTAGCGGCTATAGCATTACTAAAGGGTGCAGTGAAGAAAAATTTCGAGTTTGTTTTAAGGGAAAAAGAAATTCACCTGCGCATTTTCCCCCAGCAAAGGATAAGGTGGGGCGACCTTCAAAACGTAGTTTTAAAAGATGGTGTGCTCACCATTGATTTTAAAAATAACAAGATCATCCAGTCAGAAATTTTACCCTTTGAATCCAATATCAGCAGTGAAGCAGAATTTAACGAATTTTGCCGTTCACGGCTGGCAGCCAATAGCTGAAAACAGTTTACACACTTTACTTTATGCATCAATCTCCTTTTCTATTATACTCCGACGGTGAGGGAAATATTTTTGAAGACCTCAGCCTCTATGCAACCGGCCGTGCAGGCTGGGATGCTTATCCCGTACCCGAAGAAGACTGGATAGAACTACCGGAAGGCGGCAACCTGTACGAACTGCCTGGCCGCAAAGCCATTGGCATTGATGTAGAAACTGGTGATATGCGTTTGTGCGATAAAGGCTGGGCCGTGGCTGCATTTATTCCACCGGCACATACGGGTTTATACATCGCCGCTTACGAAACAGAACCTGATGCACCAACGCTTCCGTTGTTTTGTTATACTGCAGCAGGCTGGCGCAACGATCAATTTTATGTTACTGCTGTGCGTATTGAACAGGATATACGCCAGGAATGTGCGGGCTACGATGAAGATAAAATACAATCCGGTGCCGAACACTTATTGCAAACCTACCCGCACAACCGTCTTGTAAAACACCTGATGAATAATTGCGCACTCACTTATCACTGCCCAGCAGCAAGAAATTTTTCTTTGCACAGGTGGGAGTGCCCGGTGCCTTCTTCGCCTGCGTGTAATGCAAATTGTATTGGCTGCATTTCTTTTCAGCCTGTGGAAGAAACCATCGTTTCTACGCAGGACAGGCTTACATTTAAACCCACTGCCGAAGAGATCACCGAGTTTACCGTGCCGCATTTAATGAAAGCACCCTATCCTATTGTAAGCTTTGGCCAAGGCTGCGAAGGCGAACCCCTTTTGATGTGGGAAACCATACGCGAAGCCATCATTGAAATGCGCAAACATACCAGCCGCGGCAGCATCAACATTAACACCAACGGCAGTAAGCCAGATGCAGTGAAAGCCTTGTGCGAAGCGGGTTTAAACAGTATCCGCGTAAGCACCAACTCTGCACGCAAACATATTTACACGCCATATTACCGACCCAATAATTACCAGTTCGAAGATATTGTGGAGAGCCTTAAAGTTATGCGCAGCTATGGTGGATGGGCCAGCATTAACTACTTTGTTTTTCCCGGCATGACGGACAGTGTGGAAGAATATGAAGCCCTGCGCAAACTGATACGCGACACAGACCTTACCATGATTCAGTGGCGCAATTTTAATATTGACCCTGACTGGTATCTTTCTAAAATTGGCGTTACCGAAACCGGCGAGATCATGGGCGTAAAACAATTTATGGAACTTATTCACGAAGAATTTCCGCATTTAAAATTCGGTTATTTCAATCCCCCGATCGAAAGACAGAAAGGCAATTACGAAAAAGATTTTGCCCATTATTAGCAGCAAAGGTTTTTTGAACCAGGCAGATATTCTTTTCTCATCGTTCCTTGCGTCGCACCCTTGTACTGATGAAATTCTAATGGGCAGTGCGAAGATGAAAGTAAAAGAATTTGCAAACAATGTCGATATTGAAATCAAATATTTTATTTCATGAACATAACAATCCGCAAAGGAGAAGAAAAAGATTTCGCTGCAATATTTTCTTTAATAAAAGAATTCGCCATCTTTCAGCGCACACCGGAAAAGGTAATGATTACACTTGAGCAAATGATTGCGGAAAAGAATTTTTTTCAATGCTTTGTGGCTGAGACAAAAACCAATACCATTGTGGGTTTTGCGTCATTTTTCTTTGCTTATTATTCCTGGAGCGGCAAAGCCATTTATCTTGATGACCTGTATGTATGTGATGATTACCGCGGGCAAAATATTGGCAGCAAATTACTAAATACCATTATTGATTTTGCCAAAAAAGAGCAATGCAAAAAAGTACGCTGGCAGGTCTCGAACTGGAATGAAAACGCAA
>JANXWM010000436.1 GCA_025351145.1 Chitinophagaceae bacterium | reverse complement strand
GTAACTCCTGCAATTATTGAGTTTGCAGTATTGAAATTAATGAAATAACTGGCACCATATTCCCAGTCAACAATTGGTTTTGATGACAACGAAAAATTACCTGAAAATGTTTGCACCGCTGTCTTTTGTAAAATACATGTTGTATAATGAAATTCAATATGATTCTTTTTAAAAAGTGATTCCACCTGAGTTAAAGGTGGAATCACTTTTACGATATTCTGTGAAAATAATAGTTGAGTAATACAAAACAATACCAATAGAACAAATAATTTTTTCATAAAATCAGCAGATATAAATGGTTAACCCATAATAAACTTCTCTTACCAAGTAAGGTATAAGTATTCAGTTGTTCCATTCATTACATTGATGGAGTATGTTTCGTTTTTGTATGTTTTATAGTATGAAAGTGGCCCAGCAGTATTTATTACTTTGAGTTCTCTTCTTTTTTTATTTAATTTTTCTATACTAATTGAATTACCCAGTTGGCAACTGAAACCATAAACTTGTGCATTAAGCGTTAAAGAAAGATTTGATCTTACTCTTTTTCTTCCACTTCCACTTTTATATGAAACAATTTTTGCTCTTACTGAACCTATCCATGGAATTGAATAAATTGATTTTTTTAATTTATATTTTTTTGTATTATCCGTAGGGGGTTGATAAAATTCTACAATTCTCCTATTAGTGCAGCAATCGCTGCAGGAAGTAGTCGGACTTGTATCTCCGGGAGTATATAGAACCCCATTAATATAAAGACCATCAACTTTCATTTCGTATAACGCATTGCCAACTTTTAATTTATATGCATTAGAAAAAATTGCATTTTCGCCATTGTCGAAAAAATAATCAATATCATCAGGGTCAGTGCCTGTAAAATTATTAGTAATCCATGTACTTTCTGTTGAGTAAATCACGCTTCGTTTTGAAGTATAAGACGGAAATAAAAGCTCAAAATCTTTATAAGTTTTAAGGTTATCAAAACCTGTCTGCGCATCTTTAGCATCTAACTGGTCAGCTGTATATCCTGGGTACTGGTTTTCGTAGTTTGTATTATATGCTTCATAAGCAGAATCTAATTTAGAAAGTACACTGGTAAGGTCGTTTAAGCTGGCGAATATCAGCATCTTGTTTATGTTGTCATAACCAACATCAACACCAGCATAATTATAACTGCTTAATGTGCCGCAATAATCTGTATAACCAACGCATCTTGGATCATCGCAGGGATATGGACAGGGGCCTGGAATTTTTTGTGTCGAATTATCCTCCTGAGTAGATTTTACATTTGACGCTTTTAAATCAGGCGTTGCTTTGTTACAAGAATAAATACCAAAACTGATGAGTAGAATTGTGAATAGGGCGATAGATAAAACTAAAATTTTCCTTGGGGGGGGTGAAAGTCTTTTTCATAAAATTTATTTTTTAAATTAATTTAGTGAAAATAATAGATAATTTCAGTAAAACATAATTTTGAAAGAATAAAGTCAATAAATATTCAAAATATAATTGTAATAGTTGCAGGCAGTAAAGAGGGATCCGTTGAGTAATTATTTGCCAAGTACAAAAGGGATATTATAAAATTCTCCCCGGCTGTTGAAAGCTCAATAAATAATCCAACAGTACAAGTGTGCGACGCAACGAATGTTCATTAGTTGATCTTAAGTTTGGTTCAAAAAGTTTTTTATATGTATTAACCAGCACGGCTAATTTTAACCAATTGGTGTAACCCTTTTCCCCCTATCTTCGCAGCCTTAAAAAAAGCTCTTTCTACCAATGATCAGCAGAAGAAATATCAGGGTTAAGGTAATGCAGGAATTGTATGCACGCCAAACAAGGCAAGGCACTCAGGATAATGTGGACCCGGTAAAAGGTTTACTAAATCAGTTGGAGTTATGCAGGGAGCTTTTTGTTTACCTGCTTTATTTTATAACAGAGGTTGCCCGCTATTCTGAAACGGATGCTAAACTGCGGGCCAACAGGAATTTGCCCAGTGAAGAAGACAAAAATGTAAACACCAAAGTTGCCGGTAACCAGTTGCTGTGGGCTATACTTGAAAACCAGTCTTTTATAACTGAAAAATCTTCCCGCACACTTAATTTTGAAGATACTCCCGAACAGGTAAAAAAAGTATACAACCAGCTACAGGCATCCGATATATACAAGCGCTATTTACTGCAGAACAGCAGGGAAAAGAAGGATGAAAAAGAATTGATCCTCTATATTTTTACAGACCTTATGCTGCCAGGGGAAGATTTTATTGAGCATATTGAAGAGCATTTCCCCAACTGGGATGATGATGCTGATATGATGGATCAATTGATTCTGAATTACCTTCAAAAGCCCGGTGCGTACAGCCTTCAGGAGCTAATTGGTGCAGAGAAAATGAAGTTTGCTAAAGACCTGTTGCTTACTGCAATCTCCAAAGGACCTTATGCACTTGAACTGATAAAACCCAAACTGAAGAACTGGGACAGTGACAGGATCGCCGTACTTGATATGATACTGATGCAACTGGGTGTTTGCGAATTATTGTACTTTGAAACCATTCCGCCAAAAGTTACCATTAACGAATATATTGATATAGCCAAAGACTACAGCACAGAGCAAAGCGGTCATTTTGTAAATGGTATTTTAGACAGCATACACAAAGAACTGGTAGCCGAAGGCAAGATTAGTAAAATTGATTTCAAACGTAAACCTTAAACAGAAAGAATTACATTTGCATCTTTAAAAAAAATCATGAACAAGACCATTCTTTTATTAACCATATTGATGCTGTCGCTGGTTTATGCCTGTAACAGCGGTAACAGCAATGCCGCAACCGCACCTGCAAATGTTGCTTCAGACTCAGCCAATTTTACGCAGGTAAAGTGGCTTGATACTGCGGTAAATTTTGGCACTGTAACCAAAGGCGAAAAGGTGCATATTACTTTCAAATGCAAGAACATTGGCAGCAAGCCGCTCTTTATTTATTATGTTCGCCCTGGCTGCGGATGCACAGTTGCGGATTATACAAAAGCTGCCATACCACCCGGCGGAACAGGCGAAGTAAATGCCGAATTCGACAGCAACCACGGCAACCCCGGAACGGTAAGAAAAACCATTTCCGTGCAAACCAATACTACCAATGCTTCCCCCATACTTATTTTTACAGGTACAGTAAATGCGCCACCTGCTGCCGACAGTACCAAAAAAGGAGCTTAATTAAAATCACATATAAAACACATACACGATGAATTTGATGAACACGTTTTTTTTAATGGCACCTCCCGCAGGTGGAGACCAATCGCCATTGCCTACTTTTTTGATGATGGGTGCTATTATACTTGTTTTCTGGTTGTTTATGATTCGCCCCCAGGCAAAGAAAGCGAAAGACCAAAAGAAATATATTGAGAACATGACCAAGGGAGATAAAGTGGTAACCATTGCAGGCATACACGGCATTATCAACAAAGTGAATGATGACGGAACCATTAACTTAGAAACAAGCCCCGGCAGCTACATTAAAATTGAAAAATCTGCCATCAGCCTTGAATGGAGCCAGACTGCAAACAAAGCAGCTACCACGGATAAAAAATAGTAAGATAACAGCACACAATATTTAAAGGAAACTGGCAACAGTTTCCTTTTTTTTATTTTATGTACCGGGCAAAAGTAATGCTGTGAGGCTTTCCTTGCGTCGCACCCTTGTACGTTCGCAACTGCTATGAGCTTTTGGCTGCACGCTGCACGTTGTTGTGTCTCTTGCATGCAGCTTAAGGCTTGCAGCCTGCAGCAGAAAATTGTTCTGGACGTACAAGGGTGCGACGCAAGGAACGGTGATAAGTGATATGTTGCCAGGGTAAAAAAAATGCATTTTAAAATGCGCAGAAACAGCATCGCTAAAATAAGAATCCCCACCATTAAACTGGTGGGGATTCTTTATTATTTTGATTGAGGATTTATCTATCGTGTACCAAGATTCGATGCGTCATCAATATCAACGACATCCCATTCATTCGCTGAAGAACTTGTCCAGTCTGTGTTTCCTGCGGTTATACTTGCTTTTCTCCGTATGGTATGATCTTTTGTTGCATTAGCTATTGTAGAAACAATCCAGCCAGTACCAGGATCGTTACCTACCAAGCCAAAGACATCTATTACGGTTCCGTCTTTTTCAAGCGTTAAAGCATCATTTCCATTAAAGCCACAAACCCCGGAACTAAACGCTGTTACACCTGCTTGTAAAGTTAAAGCTGCACTTGAATATTTTAGAACAAGCACGCCTCCTGCAGCTAATGATGAAGCTCCTGAAACTACGTCAAGCATAGCTGTGCTGCTAACTGTTGATTGGCCATTTACATAAAGCTTTACCGCATATTTTGAAAGATCCGCAGCAGTAGTACCCGCATTATAAATTTCAATGTATTTGTTGTTTGAGCTGCCTTCTACGTATTCAGAAATAATAAGATCGCTGCCGGTAGTTCCTCCGCCACCGCCGCCGCTTCCGTCTGGAATTACATCGTTGGCATTGCGTATCTGGAATTCTTTGGTGGTATTAAACAGATTGCAGTAACCAGTCCAGGTATTTGCACCTGCAGGTAATGCATCGCCTGCAAATGTTGCAGGCGATGTGCCGGACTTGGTGTACAAAGTCATATTTCCGGTGGCATCGGTTAAGGTATTGTTGCCACCGTAAGTTGCAGCTCCGCTTGCGGTAGCACTTACAATTTTTACAAGTGTATATTCAATATCGGGCAGCTGGTTATTAACCTGGTCGATAGTTAGTAATTGTGGTGTAATAGTTATACCGGTAGCTGCTTTTGTGTTTGGCAGCGCAGATGATGATAATACGATTTCTAATGAACCGTTATAACTTTTTAAAGTACCGCCGGTAATATCAACAACAATTGAATCGCCGATTAAAAAATTTGTTGTGGCAGCGCTGCTGCCAAAATATAAGGAGATACCCCTGTTGCCATCCTGTAAAATAAGGGTGCCTGTTGATAGGTTTTTACTTGCAGCATCAGATATTACCACACCTTTTAACTGGTAAGAACCAAGCACTATATCGCTGCCTGTATATAAAGCCCTTACATCTGCAACACCAATTACATCGCCGGTGCCGCCACCGCCACCTCCGCCGCCTGCACATCTTGTGTTGTAAAATTGCACATCAGAAGTGTCACGTA
>JANXWM010000419.1 GCA_025351145.1 Chitinophagaceae bacterium | reverse complement strand
GCTAAAGCGCTTGCAATAGTTTGTGTGTTTGCATGGAATTTTACAACCAATTATTTTTTCAATTTTCATTCCTAAGAAATGACTTATAAAAACAGGGTCTATCTTTTAATGTTTGTAACGATGCTGCTGCGGCTTATGCTTGCAAATTCTCTTGAGCTGGGTAATGATGAAGTGTATTACTGGACCTACCCTTTGCACCTCCAGATGAATTATTTTGATCATCCTCCTGTAGTAGCCTGGCTCATGCGCATTACTACTTTAAACATGTTGTTTCAGCAGGAAATTTTTTTACGGCTCGGTGCAATTATTGGTGCAGCAGCAGGTACATGGCTAAGTTATTCTATCGGCAAAAAAATTAAAAACGAAAGAACAGGATGGTTTGCAGCGTTGCTGTTTAACACAAGTGTTTACAGTTCTGTAATTGCAGGCCTGTTTATTTTACCCGACAGCCCGCAGGTAGTATTCTGGCTTTTGTGCATAAGGCTTGCATTAAATTTTACCGCAGATGAAAACAACGCAATGCCATCTATAAAAACATGGATATTGTGGGGTGTTTTTACGGGTATTTGCACCATGTGCAAAGTGCATGGCATTTTCTTATGGGTTGGTTTAGGTTTATATATACTTGTGTACAACAGAAAACTGCTTACCCAAAAAGGTTTATACATCTCTTTAATTATAAGCGCACTTATTATAAGCCCCATTTTTATCTGGAACTGGCAGAACGGTTTTGTTACCTGGCAATACCACAGCTCAAGGGTGGCAGTGCATACCTTAAGTTTTGATAAAGACAGTTTTATACAGGCAGTAACAGGGCAGGTTGCTTATAATAATCCTTTAAATTTTTTAGTGCTGGTGCTTGCCATCGTTTATTACCGTAAGCGAAACTCATTCCAGCAATCAACAAAAATGCTGTTGTATTTTTTAGCTCTGCCGTTGATTATTACAGTTACTTTAATGTCGATGTTTAATACTGTGCTGCCGCATTGGAGCGGACCAGGATTTATGACTTTACAATTTATTGCAGCTTCTTATCTTGATGATAAAGCCATTGTAAGTTGTGTGGTACCGAGGTTTGTAAAATATGCATCGGGCCTTGTACTTTTTGCTATTACCGCCGGCTTTGTTTTTATTGATTATTACCCTGGAACTATCGGCAACAAAAGCGAAAATGAATTGGGCGATGGCGATTTTACATTAGACATTTACGGCTGGAAAGAAATGGGAACAAACTTTGGCAAATGGGCGCAGGAAGCAAGATTGCAGCACCAGTTGCCCGCAAACAATACCATTGTTTGCAACAAATGGTTCCCTGCTTCGCATATAGATTATTATGTTGCCCGCAACAATAATATGCAGGTAATTGGCACCGGCACCATGAACGACCTGCACCAGTACGTATGGCTTAATCATTACCGCAACGATTTAAAAAAAGGCGACAGTACCATTTGCATTGTACCCAGCAATTATATGGTTAGTATGCCCGATACTTACCTGCAGTATTTTTCCTCGGTAACACTGCTGCACACCTTCCCTATTAAAAGGGAACGTGCAACGGTGCGCTACTTTAATGTTTATCTTTTAACAGGTTATCGTGCCAACGATGAAGCGCATACTATAAAAGTTGAATGATCTTTCTTTTTATTGAAGGAAAAATATTTTGTACTAAACAGCATCACTCTGTGCATCGCCTGTTGTGTCACTCACTTGTACGTTCTGCTTTCATGGCAGCCCTGCATCCGGACGCATGCAGTTAAACTTATTTGCAAAGCTGCAACCTTTGCTGAATAAGGTTATGAAAGTATAAGAGTGCGACGCAAGTAAAGCTTCATATCGGTACTCAGGCCTGGCCCATCGTCATTTAAAAAATGATCCCTTTGTTTCTACAAAGGGATTACATAACTGCTATTATATGAGAAAAAATAAAAAAATACTAATCTGCTATTTTATACTTTTTTCGAAAACGCTTTTTAATAAATGAGTTTTAAAAATGCCCACCACTTAAAAACATGGTAGGCTGTTCCCCCATATTTAACTGCCTGTTAAATGAGATATTTTAGTTCGTTTTTTCATTATTCAGCACCATCTGTCATGGCTCTTTTTATGGCATAGTCGCCAACTTTCTTGCCCGTCTCCAGTCCAACCGAACAATCGCTGCGGTAGTGCAGGCCGCCCACTATTCTTGAAAGCGAAGCATCGCTTGCCATTTGATTATAATCGGCCGCTCTTGATGGGATAATATGTCCCAGTATTTCTGCAGCGGCCCCGCTAAATGTAGAGTGCCCTGAAATGTAAGAAGGGAAATTGGGGATACCGGTAATTGTCTTAATCGAAGGATCCATTTGTGTTGGCCGTGGATTGAAATAAAAATATTTTGTGTTCCAGCAAACAATGGCAGCATCCATTAAGCTCATGTTGAGCAATGCCATATTGCGTGCCCAGCGCACTTCACTGTAATTTTGCAAAATAAAATCTTCTGCAGCAATAGCATCCCAATGGCCGGGAGGCGTATAAGTGCCAGCACCATCGGCCCAGAAATGCACCAGGTCTATATTTTCTCTTGTAGGGTTTTTTACATAATCAGCTACTTCCTGTGTTTCTTTTTTCATTTGATCGCTGCCGGTAGATGGTGGCGGCCCCGGGCGCAAAACATTTACTACAGTTAATGAATCGAAAAGAAATGGTTTTACATTTCCAAAGAAAGGGAGCATTGGGTTACGATGGGGTATTTCTAAACTTATCCAGGGAGTTTCTCCTTTTGCTGAACATGCTGTAGCCAAACTATCCCATTGTACCTGTGTACCAACTGCCTTTGAGGTATTATCGCCACGGCCACGGCCGCTGAATACAGATGCAATCTGGCGGCCAAGCGATTCGCCTGCAGTCCAGTCACTTCTTGTACAGGCACCCGAAGCCATTGTTGCGGTTTTTGCTTCATCTACTTTTTGATTGATCTCAGCAATTTCTGTAGGAAAAAAAGCTTTCATCAATTCTGCTGTAACCCCTGCCAGCACTGCCTGTTCAGAAGGATAAGAAGGCAGGTCGGTTTTATTGATCATTATTGAATTTGCATTGATCGTTGAATCAACTTTATAAGGTGCTGCACGGTTGTATAATTTTTTATAGTACCAGCACGCAACCAATGCATCGTATTGCGCTGCGCTTACATAAGCATAAGCACGTGCGGCAAAAGGTGGATTGGAAAAAGGGAACTGAGGATAATTAAACGGATTGGCGCTGTTTGGTATTGGATATGTTCCATCTTCGTTCTGATAAGGAGGAAGGTTATGTTTTGCAACCAGGTCGCGCATGGTTTCGTTCCATCTTAATACAGAACCGGCGCTCCAGTACCTGATATTATCCTTTTGCACGGAAGTCATATTAAACTGAAGACCCTTTACTTCGTTAAGTTCGCCAATATACCCGGGCAATGTAATTGCCGCAGGTGCAGCAACAGCAAATGAATCGGGCCTTGACAATAATACCAGTTTCCACTTGCCTGCTTCCAGGTCTATGTTTGCGGGGCTTAAGGCAGCGAGTTTATCTGTTCTGCCTTCAATATTTTTTGAACAGGATATTTGAATAACCATCAATACTGCAAGTAAAGTAAATGTGAGAAAGCTTATCTTTTTCATTTGAATCAGGTTTTTTGATGATTATTTTTTTGAATCTTTTTTATTACTTCCGGTTACATTAAACGCATAAAAAACTCCCGCACTTACCGATGTTGCCTGGCCTGTATTTCTTCCTGCAACAACATAAGTTCCATTACCTACAAATGCTAACTGATGAATATTTTTTAAAGTGTATTTAAAGCCGGCACCAACTGTAGTAGCATTCATCTTATTGCTTGCAAAAGGCATATCGTTCCTGCGTATATCAAAACCGCCAAGCGTTGTATTGTTATTTACAAAAGCTTCTGCAATAAGATGCCCGCTGCGGTAACCGGTCCTAAAGTTGAAAGATGCAACATCCGGCATTTCCACTTCGTTTGTTAAATGCAATTCAGTTGTATAATAAGAATTGCGGTCGATTTTGATATTGTTCCTGTAAGTGTAAGTACCCGAAGCGGTAGCAAAAAATTTACCCAGTTCATAATCTGCCATAACCCTTGCAGAAACATTTGTACTGTGCAGCCCTATTGACAGAGGCAAAAAATCTGGCGTATAATCTGAAGCCGGGAAAGATACCCCGCCCAAACCAAATAATGAAAGTGTTCCTTTTCCAACACTCCTGGAATAAGGCATCCATTTTACCCAAACCGATAAATCCTGTATACCCTTCAAACCATGCAAAGTACCTGCCGATGCTTTGGTTTTCATATAAGGCAAATTGAACAATACATTCAGATTGTTTTTTATTCCGTAGTTGCCCATAACACCAATCATTTGTGTTGACCCAGTTCCAAGGTTTAAATTTTCCCTTTTAAGTGTTCCTTCCCAGTAGTTTTTCCAGCCACTGTAACCATACATAGCACCGCCGCAGAAATAATGCTTGCTCATCATAATTGCATCCTGGTCTGTTTGAGCGGATGATGTCTTTGATAACATCATAAGGAAGCCTGCAAGACAAGCGAACCTTGTGATTTTTTTACAAAACTTTTTCATTGATTTTTAGGTTTTAAAATTGTTGATTCTGAATTAGAATATGGGCTGATTAAATTAGAATTTCACAGCCAACCCAATATTGATTACATAATCGGAAAATGCTGCATCACCCTGTTTAAATGTTCCGGTTTCTTTTGAATATTCTTTATCTGTTACACTTTGAGTCCTGTTCCTTACAATGGCCACAGGAACCGAGGTAAAAAAGGTCGTTTTTTTAACGCTGTATGAAATACCAGGTTCTCCAGACATCACATAGCCGGGCCTGCGGAAATCACCACTGCCACCAACAAGGTCGTGTACTGGAATACCTTCCCACCTCAGGCCTCCGGATACCGATAACCCTCTTATACTGCTAAAGGAATAATTCAACCCAAACCTTGCCATATATTGATCGGGGACACTGCAAATCGCTTCATTAGCCAAAGAAGCTACTAAAGTTTCACGATAGGTTCTTACACCGTTCTGCTCCCTCGGGTTGATGAGGTAATAAAAATTACCATAAGCATTAAAATTTTTGCGGATGTTGTAGAATGCATTTAACTCAGTAGTAATTCCTGTTCCACCATCGCCTAACTGAATAGACTGGTCTACTGTACGCAGTTCCTTTGTACCACCCGGGCCTACATTGTACCAGTAATCTTTATAATTATCTTCTCCGGTTGCAAACTTTATCCCCAGCCCTAACTGGAAATTGAAATTTTTACTTTTTGCAGGATCAAGCATCCAGCGGTATGCAGCAACACGGATATCTCCCAAGCCAAATGAATGTGTTGAATGCCTTTCTTTTTTTACATACACACCATTTACCAAACCATGTTCGTATAAAGAAGAGCGGGCATTTGACAGTATGGGTGCATCTATCATAACAGACCAGCGGTTATTAAAAACCCTTGTTAATGCAAGGTCTACTGCCGCAGAATGGTTTACTACTTCTGTTCCCTGTTCAATTCTTGTTGCGTTGTATTCTTTTCCCGAATAATGTTTATTTGATTTGAAATACCGGAGATTGGAACTAAATAACCAGCCTGTATTATTTTGCTGTTCGTTGTGATTTAAAAGACATGCAGCACCGCTGCCGCGAATAGCTACACAGCCCTGTGCATGTACATTTGAAGAAATTATAATAACAAATAAAATTGCTGCTATACATACGTATATTTTTTTCATAAATAGTTTTATTAATTGGTTGATTAATTGAATTCGCTAAACTGTTTTGTGACTTTAAATGCTCAAAAATGTTATGTTGTACAAGAGTGCGATGCAAGAATGATGAATTAATAACTACTGCCGGCTAACAAATCATTTCTTTATAACAAACTTTACAACTGAGCATTTTTCAATTGTCTTTGAAGAATTTATTTCTTCTTCATTTGCAAACGCTGATTAATAAGTGTACCCACAAGTTTGCCTTCTTCGGCACCCACTGTGCAGGAATAGGTATAATGTATACCTCCATAAACCCTTGAGATGGATGCTTCTTTTGCAGCCATTCTTACCGAGGTAAATGTGCGGTTGGGAATGCCGAATTCGAGCTCTGAGGAATCTGTATAGGGAATATCATCACCAAAAATCCCTGTCATTACCTCAGCCGCAGCAGCAGAAATTACTGCATGGCCGCTGGTGTATTCGGGGAAAGGAGGTGTTTGAATATAAGGCTGCCATTCGGGGGAAAAGTATTTGGTAATCACTGTTTCGGGCCTTACATAATTACTGCGGTATTTTTCATCCCAGCAACTGATAAAGCCATCGAATAAGGCAATGGATGTTTTGGCATAAGCACATACGGTTTCTGAAAAACCGGCATGTTGTTTAGCTGCAATAATGCCCACGATATTCATCCAGTGCCCGGGCGGTGAAAACTTTTTTGTACCATATTGTACATGCCCTACCACATTTAATTTAAAGGGGTTATCGTCCCAGAAATCAGCAATTTGTTTTTGTTCCGGCGTTAGGCTGTCTACGATGTTTTTCACTTCTGTAACTGCTTTATAAAAAACACTTGACTTATTCATTGGCTCGTACTTTGGCGGGCGCACAGGCATAAACTGAGAGGCTGAATCCATTACCATTGTTCTTATTTCTCTCCAGTGTGGTTCAACTGCCTGCGCATATGCCGGCGGTGTTGGCTGCCAGGTTCCGGAATCATTGGTAATGGTGTATTTGCTTGCACTGCGTGTTTGCAAATAATTATCCTTTTTGCTCCAGCTTAAAATACTGTCTGCTACTGCGTTTGCGTAAGCAATACTGTTATCAAATATACCTGAAGGCATGCCTGCTCCTTTTGCTTTTGCTTTTATATCATCTACATACAAATCCATACTTCCTTCAGGAAAAGTAACTGCATTGCCAACTTTACAAAAAGCCATGATCGAAGCAAAGGGGAAATCAATCTGTTCAGATACTGCCGGCTTTGGCATTGCCGGCAAATGCTTTATCTGGCCGGCGAGTGAAAGATAGTTGCTGTCGCCAGCCGCCATTACTTCATAAGCCGCAATATTTGCATAAGCATAATTGCGTGAAGCGATCATTGGCGGAAAATTATTTTCAAGCACAATATCGTTCAGCTTTTTCACCGTTTTAGAAAACAGCAAAGGATCATGAATTTCTTTAGTATAATCTTTTGTATTGCAACCGGCAAAAAAAAGCAACATTACCAATGCACAAGCACCAGATTTTCCCATCGTAACAGTTATTTGATTTTTTAACCCAACTAGTATCCCGTTCAGCCTTTATTGCGTTTTAATCCCGTATGTTTCATCAGGACGCACGCTTGTACTGTATCAATTTTACTGAGCTTTGGCATTAATATCCTGCCTGTAATTTATTCAGTAACCTGCAAACAGTACAGCAAGAAACAATGCTTTAATTAAAAGGGAACTTAAAATAATTTTCGCTTACAAAAGTGTATTTACAACTTTCGGAATAATATCTCACAACAACCATAGAAACTAAGCGTTGCAGAAGCATTATATAATTGCTTACTTGTGGAACTAAGAAAAGCTGTCGGGAGGCTGACCGTGAAGTGGAATGAAATTAAGAAGCAGAGCTGCTTCATTATGCAAATTAAAATCCGGCGTTTTTCCTGTTACTGAAAAAGAGTGTGCGTCAGCAACGGTATCATAATCGCTGAGCAGTTGTTTAAATGCATCAGCTTTTTTATTATCATTACCGGGAAGGTCGTTCATTTTGCCAAAGTAATCGTTGGCTTTTTGCTCCAGCTTTGTTTTTGTTTCATGCTGAATGCATAGCAGTATCATTGTATCGTTGTACACTTTACGTTTTACGTATTTGTACACCTGCCCATTTAATTTTATTTCGCCATCAACCCTTTCAAATTCTTTCCAGTTATTTTGATACGGGAGATTAATAGGTATTTTTACGGTAATAAGGTCTTCATCGTTGTAATTACCTTTATCTAACTTGCCTACGAAAGCAGCATCAGCTTTATCCTGTACAAAAGAAATAAACAGCCTGTATCCAATAGTATTGAATACAAAAAGAGTAAGAAGTAATATGGCTGCTATTTTTTTCAAAGCGGCAAAATATAATATTTTTCTTGAATTGTTAAAATATTTTACAATTTAAGACTTGATTACTGAACAATCCGCTGCATGCAGTCCCTTTTATATTAATGAAGCTGTTAAAAAAAAATCATTTTCAGGAGATGGATATAAAATTTGAAAATTCAAACCATTTTTCGTTGCACATAGCCAGCAAATATTTTACTCTTTTTATTACCTTCAGTTTTCAACATATATTTTCATGTCATCATTAGAAAAGCCTCAGTTACAAAAAAACCTGTTTGTATTTTTTTGTAGCATCATGTTGATATGCTGTTCTCCTAAATACAAAAACCCTCATATTGCAATCCAAACCGGCCGTGGCGATATTGAAATAGAATTGTACCCGGACCAGGCTCCTAAAACCGTAGCGGCTTTTTTAAATTATATTGATTCCGGTTACTACAAAAATTCGAACTTTTACAGGGTTCTTGCAGATGATAACCAGCCTTCCAATGCGCCCAAAGCAGAGCTGATACAGGGCGGCATCTGGAAAACAAACTACAAGTTATCTTCTTCCCTGCCGGGCATACCACACGAAACAACGCAGCAAACGAAAATCCTTCACAAAGCCGGGGTAATATCTTTGGCAAGAGCAGCACCAGGCACTGCCGGTACAGAATTTTTTATTTGTGCAGAAGACCAGCCTGGCCTTGATTACGGCGGCAACAGTAACCCCGATGGCCAGGGCTATGCAGCTTTTGGAAGAGTGGTTAAAGGAATGGATATTGTAATGAATATCTACAATGCCCCTGAATACGATCAGTCCCTCGACCCTCCTGTTGATATCTATAATATTAAGCGCCTTTAATTTATTGCCGGTAAAATCTTTTGTTTACCAGCTTTTATTACTACTATCATCGTTCCTTGTGTCACTCACTTGTACTTTCAGTAATCCTATTCAGCTTTGTGCAGGCGGGTTTATAAAAAGAAACCCGCGTTAGCAGCAAGCCAGTTTATTTTTAATCTGCTGCACATAAGCCGATGCCATTCTACCAGAACGTACAAGAGTGCGACGCAAGAGGCGATCATTAGTATTCCTTCAGCCTGGCCCAAAATGCTTTTCCCCATTTGATGAAGTTTATTTTTTAATACCCTTTTTGTGAAAAAAAATCACATTGCGTTAATGTTTGGGTAACATTAAAGTAATGCAGCAGAGTGACCTTTGTAAAACCCTCAGACTATGGAACGCAGGCATGTTGAAGTGGTAGTAATGAGCGATCTGCATTTGGGCACATATGGTTGCCACGCCACTGAAATAGTTAATTACCTCAAAAGTATTTCCCCCGCTATACTTGTTTTAAACGGCGATATTATTGATGGCTGGCAGTTTAATAAGAGATATTTTCCTGTAAGCCACATGGCGGTTATTAAAGAAATCATGAGCCTGCTGGGTAAGGGAACAAGGGTAATATACATTACCGGCAACCACGATGAAATGCTGCGCCGCTACAGCGATTTACAAATTGGCAATTTTCAGTTAACAGATAAAGTAGTAATGGAGATCAACGGCAAAATGACGTGGATCTTTCATGGCGATGTATTTGATGCCACTACAAAAGGAAGCGCAAAGTTGCTGGCCAAACTGGGTGGTCATGGTTACGATCTTTTGATATTGATTAACAGGTTTATTAACTGGTGCTTAAAAGCGATAGGTCGCGAAAAAATGAGCTTTAGCAAGCGTGTAAAAAATGGTGTTAAAAAAGCGGTTTCGTGGATTGGTGATTTTGAGCAAACTGCTGCAGAGCTTGCCATTGCAAAGAAATACGACTATGTAATTTGCGGGCATATACACCAACCGCAGCACAGGATAATTGAAACAGCAGAAGGCAGCGTTACTTACCTTAACAGCGGCGACTGGATAGAAAACCTTACCTGTCTCGAATACAACAACAATGAATGGAAAATATATCATTACGATGAAAAAGAATTTGTTGCACAAACAAGTGGAGTTGTAAAAATGGAAAAAAAGCTACCGCAGCTAAATGTAGTAACAGATGAAGTGGCCATGTTTATAAATTCATTGGTAATGACCGCTCAATAACAAAAGGAGATTATGAAAATATTTTATGCAATACAGGCAACAGGCAACGGGCATATAGCCAGGGCAATTGAATTAATGCCATACTTACAACAGTATGGTGAAGTGGATATTTTTCTTAGCGGCAGCAACAGCAACCTTGAGTTTGATTTACCTGTAAACTACAGGAGCAACGGTGTAAGTTTATTTTATGGTAACCGGGGTGGTTTGGATTATTGGAAAATGCTGAAGGCATTTAACCCGATAAGTATTTTTAATGAAGCCAGAAAATTGCCTGTTGAAAACTATGATGTGGTGATCAATGATTTTGAGAGCATCACTTCATTGGCATGCAAGCTAAAGAAAGTGGCTTCAATAAATTTTGGGCACCAGGCAAGTTTTCAATCCATGAAATCTCCAAGACCTGCAAAAAAAGATTTTGCAGGTGAACTTGTTTTAAAAAAATATGCAACGGCTAATACTTATGTTGGTTTACATTTTAAACAGTATGACGATTTTATTTTTAGCCCTGTTATTAAAAATGAAATTTTAAAAGCAGAAGCAACGGACAAAGGGCATATTACCGTCTACCTTTCGCATTATGCTGATCATTTTGTAGCAAAATATTTGAAACAATTAAGGGATTGCAAGTTTGAAGTATTCTCCAAAAACCTAAAAGAAACTATGATTGATAGAAACATTACGTTTATTCCTGTAAACAATAAAGCATTTAACGAAAGTATGATCCACTGCCACGGGATAATTACCGGTGCAGGTTTTGAAACACCTGCAGAGGCATTGTACTTAAAAAAGAAATTAATCTGCCTGCCCATTAAAGGGCAGTACGAACAATTATGCAATGCAGCAGCACTAAAGGAATTTGATGTTCCGGTAATTACTTCTATTGACGATACATTTATTTACCAGGTAAAAGCCTGGCTAAATGGGCCGGCACCAAAACCTTTAATCTTAAATAACCCCACTTACGATGTGGTGCAGCATGTAATTGAAACAGCGAGAAAGCTGCAGCCGAAAAACAAAACTGTTCGCCGCATGTATGATAAAAATGAATTGACTGTTTTGCAGTAAGGCAGTAATAATTACACAAAAACAATTTTTATGAACCCGGCAACACTGCTACTATTACGCTTCCCTTGCGTCGCACTCTTGTACGTTC
>JANXWM010000336.1 GCA_025351145.1 Chitinophagaceae bacterium | reverse complement strand
CAGTTATCATAATTCCAATTCGCCCAATTTTTTGAATTATTTCAGTAATTTCTCTTACTGGGTAGTCAGAAAGTTTTAATTTCTGCAGCTCTTTAATAATGTCAATATTATTATCCATATGCTACAAAATATCGCCCAACGATTACGGCTTGGCGAAGTGCGGATAGTAGCATTCCGTCTGCCTGGAACTGTTGATAATTATTTATATAAAGATCAAGATAAAGTTTTTGCCGAGAAGAATTCCGTCCGCCTATGACCGAAGTTGATTAAAGATCTGATTGCTGATTGCTATTTCGTCCAGCCCGCATTTTGCCAAACCGCATGTTAGGCGCTGCCATTCAATTTAGGTATTCGTAAATTTTCTTTCTATCAATGTCATTTAAAAAGATTGTCTTCAGTATCACTTGTCGAAAGTTGATACTATCTTCTTTTGAAAGTTTAAGCTTTTGTTTTGGGTTATCGCTGAATACAGAACTACTGTCCTTAAGATATATTGAATTGGAATTGTCTATGCAATATGTAAAATGCTCTATACCGACTTGACAACCATTACACAGTCCACCCCAATAGCTATAACGAGTTAGCCTTAATGAACTATCTGTGATTAAACACTCCGTCGTCATAATAGTTGCATCAGCATGGTCAGCTAATACCTCGTTTAATTTAAAGTTTAATATACAGTTGTTGGCTTGGTCAAACAGTAGAAGAGTTTCATCTTCTGGATTTGGTTCTGGGTCATAAACTTTAAAATTATTATTTACGTTTCCTACAACACTTTTAATCCGTTTATAGCGAACGTCCATTGCCTTAAATTTAAGTGTTCCTTCATATGTCACAGTGTCGATATAAATTCTCTGAGCAAAACAAAAAGAAAAAGTAAGAGAAGTTATTAGTGCTAAAAGAAGAGTTCGCAATAATTTATAAAATTCTGATTTCATTTTGATGTCATTGGTTGCGCCTAACGAACAGGGCTTGGCGAAGGTGGGGAAATAGAATTCCGTCTGCCCACAACCGAAGCCAAATTGAAATACCATAGATGAAAATAACAACAAAAAGCTAAATAGTATTCCGTCAGCCCAAACAAATGCTGAATAGAATTACAAATGTTCATTGTTATTCCGTCTGCCCCACTTTTGCCAAACCCCTTGTTGGCTGCCGTTTTTTTCTTTTCTATAAAGTGTTATGTCTATACAGCAGACCCAAATCAAAAAAGTCGCAAATGTGATTTTTTGGATTACTGGCAAATAAATAATAAGTCCTTTTGTGTAGTAAACATAATTGTTGAGACCTACTAATAAAATATTAAAAAGTCCAAATGCAAAAAGTCCAAACCATTTTTTTTTGTAAAGTCCAACGAAAGTTCCAACTGTTGCAATAGCTCCAAAAAATGCTGAAAGATTTATTATCAAGTCGTGGTTAATGTTTGTAAATAAAAAGAAAGCAATTGTCATTGCAATTATGCCTGAAATTTGAATTGCAAGTTTCAGCTTTCTGTCTATATTAATGTGTCTTGGAAATAGAACCCAAAAAAATGAAAGTGTCAAACAAAGTATGAACATTCCTGTCATAGCAAATGGTTTTGCAGAATTGTGTTGTCCATTTATTGCGTTTTCATTTAGTAAGTTACACCAATAATTATTCGTCCAACTAAATCCAATTGAGTCTTTGTCAACCTGAGAGCCACCTGGATATAAAAGTGTCGCAACAACATAAAGCAGAACAAAAATTATTGATCCAAAAATTGGTGTCAAAACCAAAATGTTTTTTGTTTTCGTTTTATCGTTCTGCTGTGTCAAATTTTTACTAATAATTTTCAAGGTGGAATGTGTCCGATAAAATGGCAGCCAACGAACCGGTATTTGCGATGGCAGGATATTCTGTGTTCCGTCACGCCTGTACCGAAGCTGGTTTTTATTTTATTGTTGAAGATACATTTTGTTGCTCAAAAGAATTCCGTCGCCCAGACAACTGAAGCTGAATAAAGATTTGTTGCCGATTGCTTCATTGTCCAGCCCTGCTATTGCAAATACTTTTGTTGTAGGCTGTTTTTCAATTCGCTTTGTTGTCCTCTTATTCAATAAACCTTAATTATTGCTCCTCTAGGAATATTTTCTCCAGCAATCTCTAAAATAATAGTGTCTTGTAGTTGAGGATATTTTAAATATCCCCATGAAGCATTTGAACTGTCAAATTTTTCTAGTCCTTCGTCAGTCATAAGTACACCGAAGTTGGAAGTACGAACATAGCTAAAACTTATTTGATACGGATAATTAGTATTTGTCCAAGGAGCAGTTTCTTCTGAAGTATGATAACCCCACGTATAACCCTTTTCAATAAATGGTTTAAATCCATATAAGTCACCTGAATACCCTTCAACTTTATAATTTAATTCCTTTACAAATACACCTCGTCTTTTTGCTTCGTCAATGTCAGTTGAACCTTTTCGATATTTCCAATGTTCATGAGAGTACCAACCGAAATAAGAATTGATGTAGCCAAATGCAAAATAACCAGCAACAACAATTACAAGTAAAATCAATGTCAGTTTTAGAAGTGGTTTCAATTTATTAGAGAGTTAAAATGGAAGCGTCCCAAAATAGCCTACAACTCAAAGATAGACGACTATTAGAAATAAAAGCGAAAACATTAGTATTAAATTTCAATGTGTTATACTTCGTTTTGCAGATAGCAGGAAATTTTCTATATTTTTTTGCGTATAAAATTCCTTTTGTTTATCTATTTTTTAAACCCATTCTAAGTTACTGGTAATGAATGCTATTGTGTTCGCACTTTATTTATACATCTTTCAGGCCTTTTTCCCATAAATCATCTAATGGGCTAACAATATTTACCAATTGTTCCTTTTTTACGTGCAGATACCGTGTAGTTGTTTTTATGCTAAAATGGCCAAGCAGTTCTTGTATATACTTAATATCTATCCCTTTTTCCAGCAAATGTGTAGCGAAACTGTGCCTTAAAGTATGAAAACTAACCTCTTTTTTTATACCTGCTTTTTCTTTTGCCATTTGAAAAATTTTTTGTGCTGTTCTTGTATGGTATCGATTACCCGGTTGGTCCCCTTCAAAAAGATACATTAGCGGTTTGGGTTTTATTTCTGCTATATAACTTCTTAAAATATCCAACAGTACGGGGCTAAGCATTACATATCTGTCTTTTTTGCCCTTTGCATTGTCTATAAATATTTGCATACGATCGCTGTCTATATGTTCAATTTTTAAATTTACCACCTCGCTAACACGCAACCCGGCACTGTAGGCGGTAAATAAAATCGCCTTGTGTTTTTTGTTTTGCAATGCTGTAAAAAGCCTGCCTAATTCCCTTTCGCCTAATACTTTTGGCAGGTTCATTGGTTTTTTGGGCCTTGGTATTTCTATAAACATTTTCTCTCTGCCCAATACTTTTTCGTAATAGAATTTAAGTGCATTTAGCCTGCTGTTGGCGGTAAATTCATTTATTCCCTCTTTTTCAATTGCATAAAGCATGTACCGTCTTAACTCATCTGCTGTTAATGTTTCTGCTTTTTTACTGCCAATTACTCTAAGTAATTGCATCAGTTCATTTCTGTAGGTTGTTTTTGTTTTTTCGCTGTAGGCTTTTAGTGTAAGTGTATCAATCATACATGCAACCTGTGCCAGGTTATGGGTACTTACTTTTAGGTAGACCGCTGCCTGTTTTTTTGTGAGGGCAGCAGATTTTTCTTTTACCTGGCCATCTTGTATTTTTTTACGTTTGTGCAGGTAGGCACTCAGTAATTTTATATCAATACTGCCGTGCGGTTGCAGCAAGCTTACAGCAGCTTTATACACTGCTTCGTTAAGCGGTATATGCCAGCAATTATTTGTTTGGCTCCACCGGGCACCGGGTATGGTTTTTATTATTTTATTTATTGCAGCGTTGTAGTTACACTGAATGGCTATACGCTCAGTTTTCTTGTGAAAAATGGGATCAAATACTATATCTGTAATCATACGCTAAAATTACAGATTATTCATTTTTGTAAAAAAATTGCCGTAAAATTTTGGTATTATAATCTCTGGTACTCATAGTCCTGCTAAAATGGCATTTTCAACTCTATTATTTTTTAACCCAGATTTTGCAGTTGGGTGTATTGGCTGTTAAAAGTTCAGTTATATTATGCAGTACAAGTGTGCGACGCAAGGAACGATGCTATAAAAATCTACTGCCGGGCTCAAAAAAATTCTACTGCAAAATTTGGGTTTAACCATTTACCTGCTTTATTGAACAATACCTCCGTCACTGGGGGTTCATTACCCCATTATTGGGGTTCAGTACGGTGTCGGCGGGGTTAATAACCCCATTATTGGGGTTCAGTACGCCATCGGTGTTGTTAATAACCCCATTATTGGGGTTCAGGATGCCATCGGCGGGGTTAATAACCCAATCATCGGGGTTTAGTACGCCATCGGTGGGGTTCGCAACCCCATTATTGGGGTTTAGTACGCCATCGGTGGGCTAATTGTATTAAAAAACGCCGCATTAATGCGGCGTTTTTTTTGCTACTAATAATTATTATTTAGCAGATGCAGGCACTGTATCTGTGCCAGCAGAAGATGTTCGGCTAAAAAACTGCCCAAGGTCTTCCTTAATGGTTGTAGTACCGGGTACATTTTCATTTGCCATGTACGATACATAACTGTACTGTGTAAGTGACTGCTGATAATTATCATTATCATGCAAAATTTTGGTATCGCTTAACTGCTCGGTAACCGAAGCAAGCCTGCTTAAAAAAGCATCGAGTGCGCTTCTTGCAGCAAGATCGTTTTGAAATTCAGTCCAGTCAACCTGCGGAGAATTAAACTGCGGCTGGCTTTGGCGGTAATCGTTTACCTTATTCACCAGCAGTTTATTCTGCTCATTAATACTGCCGTACTTTTTACGCTCATCGGGTGTAAGGTTTACGGTTTTGCCGCTAAGGGTAGTTTCAATACTGGCAAGTGCGGCGTTAATAGCGGTAATGTTTGCGGGGGTAAGCTGGCTTTGCAGCAAATCTTTCAATGGCATAAACTTGTTTTTTAAATGGTTTAATAATAAAATAAAATTAGTAAGACTTTTTAAAATAAACAATGTGATTTTTCACATAAACCGATGTGATTTTTCACATAAACCGATGTGATTTTTCACATAATCACGTATAAACGCCCTATTTGATTTTAAAAAATAAGTTGTATGAAATTTTTTTGCGACATTTTCTTTTCAACAATGAATAGTTTGCAGAGAAAAATACAGCAGGGATATTTGGATTTAATTGCTTGCAGTTGCGGTGTTTTTATTTCTCTACTAATTGAAGCCAGACTTTTATGATGTACGGTAAATCTTTTTTCTTTGATCTTACATCTTCCATGCTATAAAATATGGCGAGCCTTCTGCCGTCTTTATATTCACCTTCAAGTAGTCCTGATGTGTCGTTTACTTTTGCCCCGCTGGGGAATACAAGGCGTATGCAATCTTTTCTAAAAAGGTTAGATACAATGATGTACCTCTTGTATTCTTTTGGGTTGAATGGTTTTATTTCGCCGGTATACAGAAAGCTTGGTGCATTCCATTTTATATGTTCTCCAACTTCTTTACCGGTACTTAAAATAATTTTTCTGAGTGCCTCCATTATATGTTTAAGCGGGTGATCGAGTTGCTGCATATATTCATCTACTTCGCTGCTGTTGGAAAGACTTGTTGAGTTGTTTTTATTTGCTTTCATCCTGAATAATTTGAACAGTAATAGTGATTGTTATTTGATGCTGTTATTGAAAGATGCACGAAGATCGCCGGCTGTTAAAAGCTGAAATATTTGTTGCAGTACAAGTGTGCGACGCAACAAAAGCTTAATAGAATTACTAAAGCCCGGCTCAAAAAAAATAAACACTATAAATGCCTGATCTTTTCAATAATACCGGTGGTGGAAAATCCTTCAATGATGGGATTAATGATTACCCTGCCGCCATTGGCAATTACTTCTTTTGCACCGGCTATTTGGTCTACGGTATAATCGCCCCCTTTTACGAGCACATCGGGCATAATGGCTTTAATTAATTCGAGCGGTGTATCTTCTTCAAAGATGATTACAGCATCTGCAATTAATAGCGAGGCGAGTATAAGTGAACGGGATTGTTCATTGTTGAGCGGTCGGTTTTCGCCTTTTAATTTTTTTACACTTGCATCGGAATTAACGCCCACAATTAATATGTCTGCTTCCTTTGCGGCCTGCGATAAGGAGTAGATATGGCCTTGGTGCAGAATATCGAAACAGCCATTGGTAAATGCAATGGTTTTGCCTGTTACTCTTGCGGCAGCAACAACATGCTGAGCCTTACTGCTGCTCATGATTTTCTGCTGAACCGATGCTGTGTTTTTCATGCTTTTTGTTTATTTCGTTTAGTACAATAAAAGCTACTACACCAAATATAACTGTAAATAAGAATTGAACAAGCCATAACAGCCACCCAAATGCAAGCGCAATATTTTTATTGATTCCATAAAAGGATAAGGCTTTTTGAATGGCGTAAGGATAAGCGCCTAAGCCACCGGGGGCTATAATAATTCCGAATGTTCCGGATATAAGCAAAACCAATGCAGTGCCCAATTGCAGGTGGGCGGTTTGCTGCATGGCAAGGCAACCAACCCATGTGGCTGCTATATAACCTGCCCACACTAATACGGTGTAAACGATGAATAAAAACAGGTTATTTATTTTACGTATGCTGATGAGCCCGGCCCAGATGCCGGTAAATATTCCTGAGATGAATGAGCCCCATTTAGTTTTTCTTTTCTTTAAAATATAAATAAGCAGCGCAATACCTGCAACAATAAGAACAGTTATTAATATATGCTCTGCAGTAATGCCATTCTGCAGGTAAGCTTTAAGGCCATTGAATATTTCAACAGCAAAATTGTGGATTTGCCGGTACTCCATAAAGAAGGCCATGATGCTGAGTATTGCCATGCAGATAAGATCAATGGACCTTTCAATGATCACCGTACCAATAAGCTTTGTTACAGGAATTTTTTGCTGCTTTGCAACTACTGTGCAGCGCACCAGTTCGCCTGCTCTTGGTATAAGCTGGTTGGCAGTATAGCCAATGAATAGCCCGCACAATAAAACGAGCACTGGGGGCTTATGGCCCATGGGTTCAATGATCTGTTGCCAGCGTAGGCACCTGAACCAGTGGCTTAGCATAAGGAAAATATAAACCGGGATAATATAAATGTAATTGGCTCTTAAAAAGGCGTCTTTAATATCGAGCTTATCCTGTGCGGAAAGTCCGTGTAAAGACCACCAGACTAAAAAGCCGGCAATGCCAAAAGCAATAAAATATTTAAGAACGGTTTTTAAAAAATGATTCATAGGTGTATTAAACTTGCTGCATACAAAGTTCTTTAATTTTTGAACCAGGCTGCAGCACTTTTATTGATCGTCTCTTGCGTCGCACTCTTGTACTTTTGTAATGCTGTTGAGCAATGTGCAGTCAGGCTAATTGATCAATAAATTGTCGATAAGCCTCACACCTTCAATGAACGCCGCAGCCAGTGCTATTGTTTTATTGTTTTTGTTATAATCTTCAAAAGGCATTAATGTGGTGGCATCGCAAATTTCGATGTAATCAATTTTTTCAAAACCGGCATCAGTGATCATTGATAATGCATGGCCCTTTAAAACAGTGAATGGAGTATCGGCACTATGCTTTTTTATAAAGTTCAATGCATCGTATATAACCGAAGCTTTTTGTTTTGCTTCAACTGATAAACGCAGGTTGCGGCTGCTCATGGCAAGGCCGCTCGTTTCACGTTCTGTAGGAACGATATAAAGTTGGGTTGGTATGCTGAAATCAGTTAATAATTTTCTTATAACCATGCACTGCTGGTAATCTTTTTGGCCCAGGAAAAGATCATCGGGTTTAATAATATCCAATAACCTGTGCACAACCCGGCATACTCCCTGAAAATGCCCGGGCCTGTAAAATCCTTCCAAAATTGTTTCGAGGTAACCAAGTCCGTATTTAACCGGAGAACTAAGCCCTTCCGGATAAATTTCATTAACCGAAGGTAAAAAAAGCATATCTGTTTTGGCCTGTTCCAGCAGGAAGATATCATTTTCAATCGCTACAGGGTATTTTTCAAAATCCTTTTGATCATTGAATTGTGCAGGGTTTACAAAAATAGAAGCCAAAGTGATGTTGTCATTTTTAAGACTTTCTTTTATCAGTGATATATGACCGCTGTGTAATGCCCCCATGGTGGGAACAAATCCAATGCTTTCCCCGTTGCTTTTAAATTGCAAAATGGCTTCTTTAAGCGGGGTAATTTCTTTGAATATAATCATGTAAAGGGGTTTGAAATATCATTCAATACTATCTTCTGTGTCATTTAAAAGCATTTTTGTACCTTCGCCACCCTATTTTAAAAAGTTTCAAGACAAATTACGGTTACGAATGTCAACAAAAAAAAGAATTTTATTCATTGCTACTGAAATGTCGCCTTACCTGGAGCTGACAGAATTTGCAGAAATTGTTAATAAGCTTGCAATTAAAAGCAATGATACAGGCCTTGAAGTAAGATGCATCATGCCACGATTTGGCATTATAAACGAAAGGCGCCACCGGCTGCATGAAGTGGTTCGTTTATCGGGAATCAATGTTTCTGTAGATGATGATGATTATCCTCTTCAGATAAAGGTAGCCTCCTTGCCTAATGCCAGACTACAGGTTTATTTCCTTGATAATGAAGATTTTTTTAAAAGGAAATTCGTATTTCATGATGAGCAGGAAAAATGGTATGATGATAATGATCTTCGTACGATCTTCTTTTGCAAAGGGGCACTGGAAACAGTAAAAAAATTCGGATGGCCGCCGGATATTATTCATTGCAGTGGCTGGATGACAGGTTTAATACCCCTGTATATTAAAACTGCATATAAGCGTGAGCCGGTTTTTAGCCACAGTAAAATTATATACACCATAGGCGAAAATACTTTTAAAGAAAAGCTTGGTGCGTCTTTTATTGAACGTGCCGGTATTCACGTAAGTATTAAAGAAAAAGATCTTGAGCCTTTTAAGGATGTTAATAACACTGCGATGTTTAGGGGCGGCGCTGCATATGCTGATGCTATTACCTTTGGCACCGATAAAGCGGATAAAAAACTTATCACTGAATTTAGTAAAGTTAAAGGCAAAAAAGTATTGCCCTTTACGGGCTTTGATACTGATTTAACAGAGTATTTAGATTTGTATAACGAGCTTGCGGCGAAGTAATTGACTCAATGAATTTACCTTTTGTGAAGAAACAACCTGTCTTTTTTTTCCTGATTTCAGCCCTTCTTATTACGGCCTGCACCAAGATAACAACTACCGATATAGGTGGTTCTCTTTTGCCGCCTGTTGATGGCGTTCATACCAAAGAAGTTTTTTTTGATGTAATATCGAAAAACGTAAAGGATACAATAACCAGGATTAGTACAAACGACATACACTCATTGGGCTATACCAATGATCCATTGTTTGGTACAGCTACAGCAAATATTAATCTTGAGCTTAAGCCAACTACGTTTCCCTTTATTTTTCCCGCTGTAAAAGACAGCCTCTTTTTGGATTCTGTTGTAATGGTTTTAAATTACAAGGGAGCGTATGGAGATACATCACAAAATCTTTCGTTGCGTGTTTTTGAAATAGCCAATGATGAGGATATTTCTTTTAGGGCAGATTCTATTTATCCAACTAACTATGCGCTGCCTGTTGGTAGGGAGCTAACAGAAAATTATGCTGCAAAAACTGTAGAAATAAAAAAACTGAGTATTGTAGATTCTACCACTTCTTTTAAAGAACCAACAATCAACCAGATCCGTATTAAGCTCAATTCTTCTTATGGTGATGAATTATTGCATAAGTACGATACACTTACGGCATATAAAAGCGATTCAGATTACAGCAGATATATAAAAGGGTATCAAATCATTGCTGAAAAAGCAGGCAATTCGTTAATGAAAATCGCCTTAACAAGCACCGGCAATGCCGCAGATACCAATACCAAACTCGCATTATATTTTCGCTACCAGAGTAAAGACAGTGCTTTAGGAAAGCTGACTACAGCGATCCGTTACTTTCGCTGTAACTCGGTTAGCGGCGCAAGCACTAACTATATAGAACGTAACCGCAGCGGCTCGCAGGTGGCCTCTTATCTTCCTTCTTCCAATGCAAATGATGATCTTATTTTTGTAGATGCCAATCCCGGTATTTATTCCAGAATAGAAATCCCCGGGCTTGATACCATTGCTAATAAAGTAATTCACCGGGCAGAACTGATTATGGAGCAGGTTCCTGATATTACATCAGACAAGGACAATGTATTTGCGCCACCCAACCTGTTTATTGCGCCATACAGCCAGGATTCTATGAAGAGGTTTGTGTTACCAAACGATGTTGTACTCGCCAATGGTGTGTATGGCAGTATCACCAACCTCTTTAGCTTTGGGGCATATCCTTTTAAGAAAATAGATCCTGTAACACAACGAACCATTTACGCTTACAGTTTCGATATGTCGAGGTACCTGCAGGGCATCATTACACGGCATGAAACTGCTTATAAGGACCTTATTTTGTGGGCACCATTAAATGAATATATTTATAGTACCAGCAGCTTTAATTTACTCGCCGGTATTGGTACTTCTGCGGCGCCATTGAATCCACCAGCAGGTGGCAGGGTGCGTTTGGGAGGAGGTACAAATACAATACATAAAATGCGTTTCCATATTGTTTACAGCGATATTCCTTAGTTGATACACTATATTTTAAAATGCCCATCAATTTTTTTGATGGGCATTTTATTTTGTTATCATTTATTCAGGTACAAAAGTTTATTGAGCCGGCATTTGTTCTTCAGGCATCGCCTCTTGTGTCACTCACTTGTACGTTCGGAACTTTAATGAACAGTGAACAATGAACAGTGAACAATAAACGACTCTTTGCCTATTGCCTCTTTGCCTTGTTGCCTGCTGTTCCGAACGTATAAGAGTGCGACGCAAGAGGCGATGCCATGGAAACCTAATGCCGGGTTCATAAAAAAAGCACATGTTTATAAAGCTTGTTTTAGAAAGGGTTCATACCCCTATCTTTGCAGCCTGAAAAAAAAATTATGCCTTATCTATTTACTTCCGAAAGTGTTTCAGAAGGCCATCCCGATAAAGTGGCCGACCAGATATCCGATGCGCTGATTGATAATTTTCTTGCGTTTGATCCCAACAGTAAAGTAGCTTGCGAAACACTTGTAACTACCGGCCAGGTTGTATTGGCCGGCGAGGTTAAAAGTAAGGCCTATCTTGATGTTCAGGAAATTACAAGAGGTGTCATCCGCAAAATTGGTTATACCAAAAGCGAGTATATGTTCGAGGCAAACAGTTGCGGAATTATCTCGGCTATACATGAACAATCGCAGGATATTAACCAGGGTGTTGACAGAAAAACCAAAGAAGAACAGGGTGCCGGCGACCAGGGAATGATGTTTGGTTATGCTACCAACGAAACAGACGATTTTATGCCACTTGCACTTGACCTTGCACATAAAATATTATTCGAGCTTGCAGTGTTGCGCAGGGAAGACAATGAAATTAAATACCTGCGCCCCGATGCAAAGAGTCAGGTTACTTTGGAATACGATGACAACAACAAACCGGTTCGTATAGACGCTATTGTTGTATCAACACAGCACGATGATTTTGACGCAGAAGAAAAAATGCTGAAGAAGATTACAAAAGATATTAAGACCATACTTATTCCAAGAGTTCAGGCTAAATACGAAAAATATGCGCACCTCTTCAACAGCAAAATAAAATATCATATTAATCCCACAGGTAAGTTTGTAATAGGTGGCCCGCACGGCGATACAGGTTTAACAGGCCGCAAAATTATTGTAGATACCTACGGTGGTAAAGGCGCACATGGTGGTGGCGCTTTTAGCGGTAAAGACCCCAGCAAGGTTGACCGCAGCGCGGCTTACGCTACGCGCCATATCGCTAAAAATCTCGTGGCAGCAGGCGTTGCAGACGAAATACTCGTACAGGTTTCTTATGCCATTGGCGTTGCACAACCTACCAGCATTAACGTTAAAACATTTGGTTCTTCTAAAGTAAATTTAACCGATGGTCAAATTGGTAAAATTGTAGAAGGCCTTTTCGATATGCGCCCTTACTTTATTGAGCAGCGCTTAAAATTGCGCAATCCTATCTACAGCGAAACTGCTGCTTATGGCCATATGGGCCGCAAGCCCGAAGTGGTAACAAAAGAATTCCGTTCGCCGGAAGGTAAAATTCTTAAGAAGACAGTTGAATTGTTTACCTGGGAAAAATTAGATTATGTAGCCAAAGTAAAAAAAGCGTTCGGCATAAAATAAATAAAGAGAAATGAGCAAGCCCTTCCGAACTTTGGAAGGGCTTTTTCGTTTGAATAATTTTATGTTCCGGGCATTTGATACTTTGGTGATCGTTCCTTGCGTCGCACT
>JANXWM010000254.1 GCA_025351145.1 Chitinophagaceae bacterium | reverse complement strand
GGCAGCTTGTACCTACATTATCTTTATTGCTTACATGAATAACCTGATCGTTTAAAGTAGCGCCAAAACCTCTCTGTGCAAAGAAAAATTCATTCATAAACGGATTATAAACTGCTCCCATCTCCATGCGGCCTTCTACTTCAAAACCAATGCTTACACAACAAATCGGTATTCCGTTGGCGTAGTTAATGGTTCCGTCAATCGGGTCAATGATCCATTTATAAACAGAGTCCTGCGCAAGTTCGCCAACCTCTTCGCTCATAATATAGTGATCGGGAAAATCTGCTTTAATAATATCAATGATCACCTTTTCGCTTTTGTGATCTACTTCTGTTACAAGGTCGTTGATACTCGATTTGTTGCTGATGGTAAATGCCTTGTCAAAATTTTCTTTTAAAACTGCCCCCGCGGCTTCGGTGGCTTTAAGTAAGGTTTCTTTAAACATGCGCAAATATAAGCCTGTATTTTAAAGGGTAATTTGCAGGGGAAGAAAATTCATTTATTGACCGGGCAAAAGTTTTTCATAGCATCCCGGTTGCGTCGCACTCTTGTACGTTCGGAATATGGAGCAGCTGCAGCACCCGGGTGTATTTTGCTGCGGTATAATCAACAGTACAACAGTGCGTCCCGATGAAACATACGGGATCAGGAACGCAAGTAACCCCAAAGCTTCGGGGCCATTCATATTCTTCAGCCGGGTTCAAAAAAATATATTGCATTTATTTGCTGTTCCATGCTTCCATAATTTCCTGTGCATGGTTTTTAGATTTTGGTTTGGCGATGATCGTTTTAATTTTTCCTTTTTCGTCAATCAAAAAAGTGGTACGGTATACGCCCATATATTTATTGCCAAACATTTGCTTTTCGCCCCATACACCATAGGCTTCTATCGCTTTGTGATCCGGATCGGCAAGCAGCACAAAGGGCAGGCTTTGTTTGGTTTCAAATTTCTTATGGCTTTTAATATCGTCTGGGCTAACGCCAAGAATTTCTATACCTGCTTTTTTTAGTACACTGTAGTTGTCGCGCAGGTTACAGGCCTGTACGGTACAGGTGGGAGTGCTATCCTGCGGATAAAAATAAAGCGCCAGTTTTTTTCCTTTGTATTGTGCAAGCGATATCATTTTACCATCCTGATCTATACCTTTAAATGCCGGGGCTTTGTCACCTTCTTTTAGCGTAATCATTCGTGCTGTTAGAGTTTAATTTGTAAAAGTAAATGTTTGTTTAGTGGTGTTGCCTGCAAAGTCAGTTGCCGTTACGTTGAGCGTGTGTGTACCCGGGGGACAATGTTCATCGAACCGGTAAATAAAATTGTCTTTGTTTGCAGCAAACAAAAGCCATTTGCCGTCAAGCTCTGCGCGAAAAGAATCTATTTCGCTAAGATCATCTTTGCATTTGAGGGTAAGGAATGATGCGTTTGACAATGTTGTTCCGTTCTTCCAGCCCGCGGTTGTAATGCCTGGTGGTATTGTATCTATGAGTAACTGCACATTGCCTAAACGCCGGAATTTAGCGAGCATCCAGTCGCCATCCCATCTGCCCTTTGCAATTTGTTTAGTTGTTCCGCTGATCATTTGCATAACAACACGGTTTCTTAAATAATTGTTTGCTTCGAGAGTTGTTTTTAGCTGCACAGAAAAAGAATCATGAACGGGAACGGTATAATTGTACAAGCCGATGTATGAAGAAGCACTGCTTTTATTGATGTTATTGGTTTCACTTAACACGAAGGGCACTGCATCGTAAAAGGCATATTTACTGAACTGAACTTTTACATTTTTGCCGTTTACAGTGTTTTCCTGATTAGGAAGAAGCGCCTGTACATTGGAAGGATAAACAAAATTGGAAGGAGATTGATTCAGTTGCAGTTTGAAAGCTAAAGTAGAGGCATTTCCATACGCATCACTGACTAAAATCTTAAACTGGTGTATTTCGGTATCGGCTAAAATGATTATGCCGTTACCTGCATCAGTATCAAATATGTTCAAATGGTTGCCGGGCAATTGAGCAAGATATTGTACGTAGGTTTTTCCCTGTATGTATTTGCTGTAATCAATGCAGGCATTGATGTAACGTGTATCAGAATAAGAAAAATCATTCATTTTAAAAGCATTCAGCAGCGAATCATCCATCCACAATGCTGCTGAATAAATTCCTATTTTAAAAGGAGTAGACAGGTTGATATCTTCTGCTGTAATACCGAGACTGATGACAGGTGAATAAACCCTTACAACTTTATCCTCAGTTGTATATGCGCCGTCTTTTTTGGTAATTGAAATTTGCTTACTGTTGGATTGATAAGTACTGTATCTTCTGTCGTACCAAAAGAGCTTGTATATAACAGGGGCTTGTTTATCATTTAGGTTAAACCCGAATAATTGTGGGTTAAGATTATTGCCTGTTCTGGTATCGCGAATTTCAAAATGCAGGTGCGGACCGGCAGAACCGCCGGTATTGCCGCTCAATGCAATAAACTGGCCTTTATTTACTGCAAACAAACTGGCAGGTAATTCAAAATCCTGTGCCCAGCTTTGTTCTTTGTATTGTTTGGCTTTTATATAATCGGCCAGTGCTGGGTAAAAAGAATTGAGATGGGCATAAAGCGTTGTATAGCCATTTGGATGGGTAATATAAAGCGCATTGCCATATCCATAATGCTCAATTTTTATACGGCTGATGTATCCCGCAGCGGCGGCATAAACAGGAAGGTTTTCCCGGCCCTGTGTGCGTATATCAAGACCCATATGAAAATGGTCAGGCCGCAATTCGCCAAAATTGGCAACCAGTTGAATGGGAATGTTTAAAGGATTTCGAAAATAATTCTGGGGATAAGCGCCCAAGCCATTTTGCCCTTGAGAAAGAATCGAGGCAGCGGAAAATATAACCAATAAAAGAAACCGTTTGGCAGGGTATTTCATGCTGCCAAAGTTAAGTGCTTTGCTCAATGGAATCATTACAATATACCCACAAGCCAGGCTTGTGTTGGCACTGCTGCACAAAGGCATAACAGCCAAAACCATAACCTGCTATGTGAAAGTTTTAGCCGTTTTAGAAAAGCTGAAAACATTATTGCCATTAAAAGAATGCTCAATAAAACATTGATACCTGAAGTGTATAACTGAGCCTGTTGCGCACTAATCCAAAGAAAATTAACAATAACAGAAATCATTAAAACCAACGAGCCATATAAACAAACCTTTCCTGCTTCTTCAAGAAAGATCTGCCTTTTATTAACTGGCAGTAGACATGCACCGGCAACTTGCAGGCCCCAAACCAGGCCGGCAATGGTGAGTGCCAGCAACCGAAAAGACAATGTATTATACACGGTATTGGCCGCAATAAATATGTAAGTGATAACAGTTGAAAGCAGGAAATAGATAGCTGGCTTTATAAATTGCTTCATTGTTCAAAAATCATGCATATTCAGCGCGAAATAAGTACCTTATTGCGGGTATTTTATGAGCCCGGCTAAAGGATCTTTTATGAAGCTTCTGTTGCGTCGCACCCTTCAGGGTTCTGAACATTTTTGAACAGGTTGCTGCAAAAAAATTAACAACTTAGTGCAGGCAGCCCAAAGCTGATGCCCGTTCTTACGTACAAGAGTGCGACGCAACGGGAGCTTAACAGCATTACTGCTGTCCGATTCACAGAAATGATTTTTTAATCAAAAGCTTTGTTACATTTGCCTTACTATGGCAGATATAGA
>JANXWM010000213.1 GCA_025351145.1 Chitinophagaceae bacterium | reverse complement strand
GACATAAGCAAATACACACGTGCAAAAGTATTCAACGAAATAGGAAAACAAACGCGGGTACTGGCAAGGTTTTCAACAGTAGGCGGGGAGAAAGGAAGTGCCGATACAGAAAGGGACCCACGCGGCTTTGCATTAAAATTTTATACTGAAGATGGTAACTGGGACCTGGTAGGTAACAACACGCCCATTTTTTTTATAAAGGACCCGAAAAAGTTTGGTGATTTTATCCATACCCAAAAAAGGGATCCACGCACCAATTGCAAAAGCCCCACAATGATGTGGGATTACTGGAGCCTTAACCCCGAAAGCCTGCACCAGGTAATGTTCTTAATGAGCGACAGGGGAACACCTTATGGTTACCGCCACATGAATGGCTATGGCAGTCATACTTATAGTTTTATCAATGCAGAAAACGAACGTTGCTGGGTAAAATTTCATTTTAAAACAGCACAGGGAATAAAGAACTTCAGCAATGATGAAGCTGCACAAATGAAATCTGTGGATATGGATTTTTCTCAGCGGGATTTGATAGAAGCGATTGATAATGGCAATTTTCCAAAGTGGAATGTCAAGATACAGGTGATGACCGAAGAAGAAGCTAAAACTTACAAATGGAATCCTTTTGATTTAACCAAAGTATGGAGCCACAAAGATTTTCCCCTGATTGATGTTGGTGTTATGGAACTTAACGAAAACCCCAATAACTATTTTGCATCTATCGAGCAGTCAGCTTTTGCCCCTGCTCATGTAATAGATGGCATTAGTTATTCTCCGGATAAAATGCTGCAGGGCCGCTTGTTATCTTACCCTGATGCACACCGTCACCGTCTTGGTGCAAACTATGAACAAATACCAGTAAATAAATGCCCTTATGCTGTGAACAATTATGAACGGGATGGACAAATGAGGGTTGATGATAACGGAGGCAGCAACCCCAACTATTTCCCCAACAGCTTCGATAGTATTGTTGCTGATGAATCGTACAAACAACCTTCATGGGAATTAGATACTGTAATCGCAAACTGGTATAGCAGGAATGCTGAAGGCGAAAATGATCATTACACACAGCCGGGAATTTTCTACCGCGAAGTATTAAATGCACAGGATAAAAAGAACCTTGTAAGTACTATTGTTGGTGCAATGAGTGGCATTACAGGGCCTAAGAAGGCAGAGATTGTCAACCGCCAGTTATGCCATTTCTTCAGGGCGGATATTGGCCTGGGAATGGCCATAGCGCAGGGTTTGGGAGTAAACGCCGAAGATGCTATGCCCAAACAGCACAGTATGCAGCAGGAGCCTGAACTGGTTTAATTAATATTGGTGCAGTACTGCAGGAACAGTTTTTTATTGACCAGCGGCATTACTACTATCATCGTCCCTTGTGTCACTCACTTGTACGTTCGAAACATGATTGGGCATAGTGTAAAAGCCTCATTAAATGTTGCCCGCTTTTGTGAAACAGCTGCACTGTGCTGAATAGGATTAACAACCGTACAAGTGAGTGACACAACAAAAGCTTGATAGCAGCAATGGTGCTGGTAAATAAAAAGATTTAATTCAATAATGATAATCATTTAAAAAAATCTATGATGAATACAGAAAACAAAAACATACCTGAGCCGCAAATAAAAGAAAAGAATTTAATAGCGGAATTACTCAGCAGGATAAAAGAATTAAATGAACGCCTGGAAAAACTGGAATTAAAGCTGAGCAAACCATTGATCAGCTAACTTAAAAAGCCATCTGCAAATGCAGATGGCTTTTTTGTTTATCTTTAGTTTTCAGCTATAAAAATATGTCTCTAATAATCCTGTTGCTTGGCATTGTATTACTTGTTGTTTTAATTACCTGGGCCCGCCTCAATGCTTTTCTCGCCTTTCTCATTGTTTCCATTTTAATTGGGTTGTTTAATGGTATGGGCATTACTGCTATCAGCGGTTCCCTGCAAAAAGGCATTGGCGATTTACTCGGTTCAATTATTATTATACTTGGCCTTGGTGCCATGCTTGGCAAGTTGGTTGCCGATAGCGGCGCCGCACAAAGAATTGCTACGGGGCTTATGACTGCCTTTGGTAAAAAATATATCATGTGGGCATTGGTATTAACGGCTTTCATTGTAGGCATACCATTGTTTTATAATGTTGGTTTTGTTTTAATGGTGCCGCTTATTATTACGCTGTCAAAAAAATATAATATTCCAACTGTTTATATTGGTATTCCCATGCTGGCAGCTATGTCTGTTACGCACGGTTATTTACCACCGCATCCATCACCCACAGCATTGGTTGCGCAATACCATGCTGACCTCGGGCTTACTTTGTTGTATGGCTTTATCGTAGCTGTTCCTGCAATTATTATTGCAGGCCCTTTATTTGCTTTGTCGCTTAAAAAAATTGAATGTAAACCACTCGAAACTTTTGCCGGTAAAGACATTCCTGATGAAGAACTGCCCGGTATGTTTGTGAGTATGTTTACTGCTTTTCTTCCTGTAATATTAATTGCTGCAAGTACCATTGTTAAGTTAATTACTACTTCAGAAAATATCGTAGTAAAAATAATTATTGCATTGGGCGATCCTGTAATTGCCCTGACGATAACCGTTTTATATGCCATCTACAGTTTAGGCTTGCAGCGAGGGAAAAAGATGAAAGAGGTAATGCTGCCCCTTGCTGATGCAGTTAAGGAAATCGCCATGATCGTATTTATCATTGGCGGTGCAGGCGGGTTAAAACAAATCTTAACCGA
>JANXWM010000166.1 GCA_025351145.1 Chitinophagaceae bacterium | reverse complement strand
CACATACATTTCTTCGGGGCCATCTGTTTCGCCGGGTTGTCTTGGGCCGCTTATAATGGTATTGTACACCGTAACACGCTGACCGGTTCCATACGTTGCCAACAGTGGCCAGAACAATGCGAGGTCGTTAAGTGACGGGATTACTTTTTCTATACCCGTAATTACAATATGCGTTTTTGGAAATGCGCAGCTAAGCCTTGCATTGCCTTCGTTTTCGGTAATAGTGATGGAACCTGTATCGGCAACAATAAAGTTAGCGCCGGTTACGCCAACCTCTGCCTCTACATATTTTGTACGGAGTTTCTCTCTTGCAACGATTGTTAATTGCTCTGGTGACAAGCCGGGCGGCACACCCAGTTTCTCGGCAAACAACCTGGCAACATCTTCTTTGCTTTTGTGCATGGCCGGCGTTACAATATGATAAGGCGGCTCACCATCGAGTTGCTGAATGTATTCACCAAGATCTGTTTCTACACTTTCAATTCCGTTCTTTTCAAGATAGTCATTCAGGTGAATTTCCTCCGTAACCATGCTCTTGCTTTTCACAAGAGTTTTGCAGTTTTTTTCTTTGCAGATTTTACCTATTTCATTCAAAGCTTCTTCGGCGGTCTCGGCCCAAATTACTTTTGCACCGCGTGCAGAAATGGTTTTCTCAAACTGCTCTAAATAATTGTGCAGGTTTTCAATAGCACGCCACTTGGCATTTTTTGCCCTTTCGCGTGCCAGCATTACATTACTAAACTGCTCCTTGCCCTGCGGCACAACAGCGTTGTATTTCGATATATTAAAATTGATCTTGCGGCGGTGTTCCATATCGGCCGCCTTAATGGTGCTCTTTGCAATGAATGATGCCGCTGTATCGATCATAATAAAATAATTAAGTCAATTTATTTCATTTCTAATTTTATGAGCCGGGCGAAAGAACATTATTGATCGCTCGTTGCGTCGCACACTTGTACTTTCTGAACTATGCTGAACTTTTGGTTCCCTGTTCGTGTTCAGCCGTTGCAGCAAGTGCTTCATAAAAGTGCTCGCCGTATTTGCGTATAATAGATTCTTTTAAAAAAATATATACCGGCACTTTTAGTTTTTTACCCAATGAACAAGCCGCTTTACAAAGGTCTTCGCGTGGCTGGTAGTTTACATATTCAACATCCGGATCAAGTTTACTTTTCTGGATACGGATAGGAAACAAATGGCAACTGATGGGCTTTTTCCATTCCAGTTTGCCGTCATAATAAGCCTGCTCAATTCCGCATTTGATGATCTTGTTTTCATCCCTGTATGCATAGGCGCACATTTCACCTTTGATGGTGGGCGTAACCCAACCATAGGTTTTATCAAATGTATATTTACCCAGCTTTTCAATGGCAGCAATACCCGCAGGGGTTAAGTAGGGTTTTATTATTTCGTAATGGTTAATAAGTTCGTCAAGTTCATCCACATTAAGTGGTGCGCCGGCATCGCCATCTTCGCAGCAGCCACCTTTACATTTACTAAGGTCGCAAACAAACTGTTCTTCTATAATATGGTCGCTGATGAGTTTATTGTCTATAGCTATCATAATGCACTAAACCCCTGAACGGAGATTTTATTTAATGCGAAGATAGTATATGGGAATGGTTGATACGGGGAAGAGTTGAAAGGTTGGATTGGTTGAAAGTTAGCGGAAAGTGGTTCGCTGAATAATGAGCAGAACGTTCAAGAGTGCGACGCAAGAGGCGATGCTATGAAACGATTAAGCCGGGAAAATAATGGCTTTAATTTATTATAAGATTCTACAGGAGTAATGCCTTGTTTCGGATATTTTTGCCTTCAAGTAGTTCGTAAAAATCTTTCTTGCCTGCCAGTTCTTTTAATGCGGTAAGATGTTTTTCGTGGTGCATATCGGTACCAAGAAGGTCAACCATATTATTTTTAATCAGTTTCTCAGCGGTAAGTTTTGCGGGCTTTCCGTAATAGCCGAGTAGTGATAACAGGTTAACCTGCAGCAGGCAGCCAAGATCTTTAAACCGCTCGTATGCTTTAAAATCGTTGTAATAATAACCATAACGTTCAGGGTGCGCCAGTACGGGCTGCAGGCCATTCATCCGCAGTTGAAAAATAACGCGTTCCATATTGGGCGAAGCTGCCATATAAGACATTTCGATCAATATAAGGTTGCGGCCAAAAGTTAAAAGGGGCCTGCCTGACAGCAGTTCATTTTCCATGTCGAGATCAACCATATACTCAGCCGCAGCTTCTATACTGATATTAATTTGACGTTCTTTTAAAGCATTGCGAACGAGTTCCAGTTTGGGTAAAATGGTGTCAGCACAGTTCGGATGGATATCTGAAATAATATGCGGGGTACAGATAAGTTTGCTGTAGCCCAGTTGCTGTAATTGACGGATAAAATCAATGGTTTCGTCTAAGGTCTTTAAGCCATCATCCAAATCTGGCAGAAGATGCGAATGCATGTCCGCACCTATAAAGGAAAGGTCTGGCTCTACCGTGGGTGTCTTAAAAAATAAGAACATGCATAAAGATACTATTCCGAGACCGTTGCAAAATAAAGCCTTAAAAAATTCTATAGATTTTTGGCAATTAAGGCCATTTTTGCCCCTCTCATTTGCTTTGCAGGGGGGTTAATTGTTTTTTTCTTTTTATTGACTGTTCATTTTGTGAAGTATTTACGTTTCAATTTTGGGTTTTATCTGTTTTATTTACTTTATTGTTAAGGCATTTTTGGCCACAATGCCCGGCGACCTGTATAAGTTGTAT
>JANXWM010000142.1 GCA_025351145.1 Chitinophagaceae bacterium | reverse complement strand
AACATACGTGCAGGCATACAAAAATTACAAAACTTTCAAACAACAGATGGTGGCTTTAGCTACTGGCCCGGCGATAATGAGAGCGATGAATGGGGCAGCAATTATGCCGGTCATTTTTTACTGGAAGCATCCGCAAAAGGTTACAATGTTTCCTCCTCTTTATTGCAACAATGGAAAGCATACCAGCGTACCAAAGCATTGGCATGGAATGTTACCACAGCACCATGGTATGGTACCGATCTTTCACAATCATACCGTTTATATTTATTAGCATTGGCAAAAGCCCCTGAGCTTGGCGCTATGAACCGTTTAAAAGAATTTAAATTCTTAACACCCGAAGCTAAATGGCGGCTCGCTGCAGCTTATCAATTAATAGGTCAATCAAATGTTGCACTGCAACTCATCAGTAATTTACCAACATCATTTTCTGCGCGGCCATATACAGGTATCAGTTATGGAAGCAACCTTCGTGATGAAGCAATGGTACTCGAAACACTTACCATCATGAACCGCAAATCAGAAGCAACTCAATTGGTAAAAACGGTTGCTGCTGAACTCTCTCAGGATAACTGGTACAGCACACAAACAACAGCATACTCATTACTCGCTATTGCAAAATACAGTGGCAATAATAACAGCGGGCAAAAGATCAATGCTGTTGCGAAGATCAATGCACAAAACTTGACTATTAATTCAGCAAGCACCATTTCGCAAACTGCTTCACTATGGCAAAATGGTAAAAGCAATGTGCAGCTTACCAATAAAGGAACCAATGTTTTGTATGTGCGCATCATTAACGAAGGACAGCCATTAAGCACTCAGCCCATTCCTGTAAATAATGATCCAAATGTGCTGCAGGTTTCTGTGAATTATCTTACCACAAGCGGACAAACCATTGATCCGGCAAGTATAAAACAAGGGACCGATTTTGTTGCAAAAGTCACGGTTAAAAATCCAGGTAAACGTGGTTCTTATACGCAAATGGCGTTGTCACAAATCTTCCCGAGTGGTTGGGAAATTCTTAATACAAGATTGTACAACAGTGAAGGCGTATTTAAATCTTCGCCCAGCGATTACATGGATATACGCGACGACCGTGTGTATCATTATTTCGATCTCAAACAAGGCGAATCACTCACCTATTATGTGCAGCTCAATGCAGCTTATCCCGGCAAGTATTACTGGCCCGGTGTGTATGCAGAAGCCATGTACGATCATACCATCAGTGGTGGTATTGCCGGTAAATGGGTGCAGGTTGTTGAATAATTTTTTTGTATTTTAGTAGTGAGCGCATTTCAATGTTGAGTGCAGCCGAAACACGCTCAATATTTGGCCGAACTATTAATTTTTCATAGCATCGCCTCTTGCGTCGCACTCTTATACTTTCGGAACATTGGTGAACTTTTACCGAAGCAAAGGTTGATGCAACAGCTCAATAAACTTCCGAACGTACAAGAGTGCGACGCAACAAAAGACTCATAGATATTCTTCTGCCCGGCTCAAAAAACAGCTTTTAATTCCATTCCTTTTAGCTAATCAAAAAGCCTCGAACTGTCAAATTATTCGGGCTAATTCTTTCTGCACAAATAATGTGGATTAAATACCTTCATTGGCGGAAAACTTTTTAAAAATGTGGGCAAACAATATTTACCTGTGCAAAAACATTAGTATCATGTGGATTATCATGTGCAGTATAAAAGAATAAATATTATTAAAATAAAACTTCTTGTGGTATGAAAAAGCCTTCTATATTCGTTTCCCTTTACTCAACGGAACAACATTTTTTCAGCCTTAACATGAATTTATTTTTTATAAAAACGATGCTGCCCGGGGAAGAATGGCGTAACAAAAGTTTACTAATCCAATGCAGACTATTACCCAATGGAACTAACGAATTTTAACAAGGACAGAAAAAGGAGAAAGCCGACCACAGACCTGAGTACTATGGTTTATGGCAAATTGCCACCACAGGCCAAAGACCTGGAAGAAGCGGTGCTTGGCGCAGTTATGCTCGATAAGGCTGCATTCGATACCGTAGTCGAAATATTAAAACCCGAATGTTTTTACGTTGATGCCAACCAGCGCATTTACCGCGCTTTTCAAAGCCTGGCGCAGAAAAGTTTACCCATCGATATTTTAACGGTTGTAGAAGAATTAAAAATAAGCGAAGAGCTTGAAATGGTTGGTGGACCTTACTATGTAACCAAGCTAACCAACGCTGTTGTTTCAACGGCTAATATTGAAGCACACTCCAGGATTGTGCTTCAGAAATTTGTGCAGCGCGAACTTATCCGCATTAGCGGTGAGATCATCAGCGAAGCCTACGAAGAAAGCACCGATGTTTTTGATTTAATGGATGATGCGGAAGACAAAATTTTCCAGATCACCAACAACTTCCTTAAAACAGATTATAAGGAAATGAGTAGTGCCCTTGCGCAGGCCATTAACCGAATTGATGAATTAAGAACAAAAAAAGAAGAAATATCCGGCGTGCCGAGTGGCTTTGCCAGTATGGACCGTGTTACTTATGGATGGCAGCCAACAGATTTAATTATATTGGCAGCACGTCCGTCAGTTGGTAAAACGGCTTTTGCATTGAACCTTGCACGCAATGCCGCATTGCACCCAACCAAACCAACAGCGGTCGGTTTCTTCTCGCTTGAGATGAGTGCATCGCAGTTGGTGCAGCGTATACTTTCAGCCGAAAGTGAAATTATGATGGAAAAAATTTCACGTGGTAAACTGGAAGAATACGAATACCAGCAGCTAAACACCAAAGGCATTAAGCGCCTTGAAAAAGCGCCTATTTATATTGACGATACGGCGGCCCTCAACATCTTTGAATTCCGCGCCAAAGCAAGGCGTTTGGTGAACAAACATAAGGTAGGTTTAATATTGATAGATTATCTGCAGCTCATGAGCGGCAGCAGCGATAACAAAGGCGGCAACCGCGAACAGGAGATCAGCACAATTTCACGAAACCTTAAAGCGCTCGCCAAAGAATTGAATGTTCCAATCATTGCATTAAGCCAGTTAAGCCGTGCGGTGGAAACACGTAAAGAAAGCAAGATGCCGCAGTTGAGTGACCTTCGTGAATCCGGCGCCATTGAGCAGGATGCGGACATGGTTATGTTTATTTACCGCCCCGAATATTACGAGGTAATGAACAACGAAAACGGCGAAAGCACCAAAGGCGAAACGCACATACGCATTGCAAAACACAGGAATGGTTCACTTGAAACCATTAAGCTCCGCGCTTTGCTGCACATACAAAAATTTGAAGAATGGGATGGTGATAGCGGCGGGTTTAATCCGGGTAAAAGTGCCGGTAACTGGAAACCCGTTCCGCCTGCACCTGCTGCACCCGGCAGTGGCAGCGACGAAGGCGGAAAGTTCTTTATTCAAAAAGGCAGCCGCATGAACAACGGCGCTTTTGATGAAGGTTTCGATGAGGAAACCCCTTTCTAATTTTAGAGGTACGATTTCGGATTTACGATTTTTTAAATACATTTTTATGAACCGGGCAGAAGAACAGGAATGATGCATCCTTGCGTCGCACACTTGTACGTCCGGTATTTCTATTGAGCATTCAACAGCCGGTTACCACAGGTAGTCGGCTGTTTTTATTTCAACACTTCCATTATAATTTTTCTGCTGTAATTGCTGCATCGAAACAGAACAATAGTTGTATCAAAAACGTACAACTTTTTTTGTATATCCAACTCAACACGTTGTTTTTCAATTGAAAAACGGATTGGCATGTATTTGTAATAAATCTAAAGGGTTCATTAATATGGACTTCGTTTAAACTTTTTCCGTTTGTGTTTGTGATAGCTGAATAAAGTTAAGAACGTACAAGAGTGCGACGCAAGAATGCATCATAGTAGTAAAACAGTTTGGTCAATAAAAAATAATTCTATGTTTAATTTTTACATTAAATCAGCCGTAAGAAGTATCAGCAGAAAAAAGATATTTTCTGCACTTAATATTGCAGGGCTTGCCATTGGCCTCAGCGTGTTTATGCTAACGCTGGAGTACTACAGTTACGAAACGGGGTTTAATACCTTTAATAAAAACCTGCCAAACCTTTACCGGGTAAACATTGCCCAGGAGGAAGGAAAAATTTCAACGGTTATGTCGGCCATAGCGCCTGCCGCCGAAAAAAATATACCGGGCATAAAAGCATCTGCAAGGTTCGGCGATAATTTCAACAGTGGCGCTATTGTTACTTATCAGCCCGGCAGCAGTGTGGCAGACCGCAAAACTTTTCGTGAGGACGGCGCTGTGTTTGCTGACAAATCTTTCCTCGATATTTTCAGTTTTCCTTTAATTGCAGGCACCAATGAATTAGACAAACCCAATACTGTTGCAATAACCGCGTCGATCGCCAAAAAACTATTCGGTAATGAAAATGCAATTGGTAAAACCATTCAATTACACAATCAGTTTGGCCTGTTAACCGCCGCTGTTTGCGGCGTTGTGAATGATGTACCCAAACAAAGCGATATACAGTTTGATTATTTATTCTCCCTGGAAAGTTTGAACAATGCCGCATACATAGGCGATAATTCATGGGCCACACTCGATAATTGGGGTGTGCAGGCATTTGGATCTTATCTCCTGCTCAAAGATGGCGTAAACCCGGCAACTGTTGCTGCTGCTGCAACAAAGCTGTATACACAAAACAAACCCGGGTACAGCAAAGCTGATGGTGTGCTCGAATTACAGCCTGTAAGCGAACTTCATTTAGGAAATAATATTAAAGACAATAACCCAACCGCAGGATCAATGGCAATGGTATATTTTATTTTTGCATTGGGCGTTTTAGTGCTTTGCATTGCCTGGATCAACTACATTAATTTTTCTACGGCGCATGCCATTAGCCAGGCAAAAGATATTGGTATACATAAGATCATCGGCAGTGGTAAAAAACAAATCGTTTTCCGCTACATAACTGAAGCGTTTATTTTAAACATCGTGAGCCTTGCCCTTGCATTTTTAATTGTGATGATGGTGCAGGGATTATTCAATTACATAACCGGCAAGCCTTTATCGCTTGAGTATATCAATCATACTTCCACATGGCTTACTGCAGCGGGCATTATGGTTGCGGGTGTTTTGCTTTGTGGTGGCTATGTAGGTTTTGTACTGTCCCGCTTTAAACCAATTAATGCTATACGCTTTAATGATAATGGAAAACTTGGCAATGTGCTGCTGCGGAAAGGTCTGGTAATATTTCAATTTGTAATTTCCATCTTATTCATCACTGCCACAATTATTGCTTATGACCAGTTGCAGTTTATGAAGAACAGTAACCTTGGTATGAACATCAATAACCTTGTTGTAATTGACGGACCGAGCATTAGAGAAGGCCTCGGCGAAAACAGCAACCAGGTATTTATGAACGAGCTGCAAAAATTACCTTTTATAGAAAAGGAAAGTCAAACTGGCTGCGTACCTGGCATTGGTTATGGCTATAATTTTTCTACCGCGGGGGTTACCAATCTCACACCTTCAAAAGCGGATAAAGACAAAAATTATAATATTGCTTTGGTTGACGAAAATTACTTCCCTACTTACCAGATAGCTTTTGCCGAAGGAAGAAATTTTATTTCAACGGAGGCAGATAAAGGTTTTAAAGGTGATAAGGTAATGATCAATGAAGCCGCAGAAAAGGCTTTGCACTTTGCACCCGGTGCAGCAGTAAACCAAATGATAAAATGGAACGATAACCAATACCAGGTTGTGGCTGTGGTAAAAGATTATCATCATAAATCTTTAAAAGAACTTATTGAACCAATTGTGTTTTTCCCGCAGCATAACGATAATAAATTTACCATAAAAATGAGCACAGATAATTTGCCACAAAAAATTGCGGCAATAAAATCTGTGTACTCAAAAATTTATGCCGGCAACCCTTTCCAGTACAATTTATTAAAGGAAGCATACGATACGCAGTATACTGACGAACAAAAAGCAAGCACGCTTGCCTTAAGTATTTCAGTGCTGGTAATTCTTATTGCCTGCCTTGGTTTGGTTGGTTTATCCATATTCACCGCAAAGCGCCGCACCAAAGAAATTGGTATAAGAAAAGTGCTTGGTGCCAGCGTAAATTCGTTGTTCACTTTATTATCGAAAGAATTTTTATGGCTCGTTATCATCGCCTTCTTAATTTCAACACCGCTTGCCTGGTGGGCCATGAACAACTGGCTTCAAAACTTTGCGTACCGTACAAGTATTAGCTGGTGGGTGTTTGCGGTTGCAGGTTTATCGGCATTAAGTATTGCGTTGATTACGGTGAGTGTTCAAAGTTTAAAAGCAGCAATAGCCAATCCTGTAAAGAGTTTGAGAACGGAGTAATTAGATCATCTTTTTAATTTATTTGGATCAAACTAAGAATATAAATGAAGCTTTCGTTGCGTCGCACTCTTGTACTTTAGGAATTTTACGCAGCTTAAGGCTTACTGATTCCGGTGTTCAAAAAAGCTCAGTCATAATCCGAACGTACAAGAGTGCGACGCAACAGCCGATGCTATAAAAAACTTAAGCCGGCCAATAAAAAAATCTCCACAGCATTTTTAAATACTGCGGAGATTAAATTTATGCGGAGTTGAATTATTGTTTATTCAGCCGGCCTAAGCAGTTTTTACTTTACCAGCCAGCAAAGTTGTGCCAAAACCAAGCGCTGCAATAATGGTAAACGACCATCGCAAACTTGAAGCCTGTGCAATTAAACCAATCAGCGGCGGCCCAATTAAAAAGCCAAGAAAACTAATGGTTGAAACGGCAGCCAAAGCCAGACCAGGAGACATATTGGTAGATTTGCCTGCCAGCCCAAAAATAACGGGCACTACACAGGAAACACCAAGGCCAACAAGCAAACATCCGGCTGTAGCTGTAAAGGGATAAGGAAATAATACCGCCGTCATTAAACCCGTTGCGATAAGAATACCGCTTACCTGTAAAATATGTTTTACACCAAATCTTGTTACCAGGTAATCTCCCAGAAAACGGCCTGTGGCCATCATTCCGGTAAAAGCAACATAACCAATCGCTGTATAGGTAGCGGGTGTTTGCACCACTTTTTGAAAGTACACACCACTCCAGTCAGCCATCGCCCCTTCGCAAACCATACAGCAGAACGCGATAAGACCGAGGATTAAAATGCGTTTGTCCGGCTTTACAAAAAAAGGCTGCGACGAACCCTTGTTCCCGAAACTGGTTGGTAAAGTGTTTTTATAAAATGTAAATACCAGCAGGCCCGTTAATGCACAGATAATGGAAAAATGCAGCAGCGGCGAAATATCTGCGGAAACAAATAAACTGCCTATGGCCGCACCTGTAAAACCCGCAAGGCTCCACAACCCGTGAAAGGAAGCCATGATAGACCTGCCGTATAATTTCTCCACGCCTACTGCCTGTGTGTTCATGGCAATGTTTACCAGGTTTGCCCATAAACCAAAAAAGAAAAGGCCTGCAATTAATTGCCAGCTTGTGGCAGCAAGTGCCAACAGTATTAACGTAAGCGGGTAAAGAATGGCAGCGCCAATAACAAGTTGCCTGCTTCCAAAACGCGATATAAGCCAGCCCGAAATGGGCAGACTAACCAACTGACCAACAGGCAGTGCAAAAAGCACAGCGCCAAGTCCGGCTTCGGTTAAATCCAGTTTGGTTTTTATGTCGGGGATGCGGCTTGCCCAACTGGCAAAAGTGAGTCCCGCCACAAAGAAAAAAACACTAACCGCAATACGGTGTAAACGAATGTTATTATATGAAATGGATAAACTCATAATTTAAATAGTTTAATTAAAAATGTGCTTCAGGCTACTTTAATCCGCGGCGATTTACCATTCTCTTCTACAAGGTTTGAATAGCTGGAAGTAGCTTCGGGCTTTTCTTTATTCATTAAAGAAGAAGTAAGAATAAACGCCGCTGTTATTTTATTGCACGCAACTATTACATTGTTTGCAAGCGCGGTACGCAGCAGAGTTTTAATACCATTCTTTTGCATTTGCGTTTCGTTCGTGTTCCAGAAGAAAATAACGATGTCAATCTTTCCTTCTGCTATCAAAGAGCCCAATGGCGCAAAACCATCTTCCGTACCGCCGGGTAACCTGTTAATGGTTTTATTCAGTGTTCCTTCTAAAATATTTGCTGCATTGCCGGGTGCCGTTATCTCGTGCTGCATCAAAAGGTCTTTATTAAAATATGACCATTCTATCAGCTCAGATTTTTTATCTTCATGCACTACAAAAGCAATGCGTTTTGTGTTGTTTATATTTACTGTACTCATCATTGTTGTTAATTTTTTAATGTTTGCCATAATAAAAAATAATTGCCCGCTGTTACTGCAGCAGGCATCGTTTTTTAAAGTTCTCAAGGTATATTTATATCTGTTTCTCCTTAAGTGTACCCTTTACACTATTATATACCCGCTTTGGAGAAAAGTAACCCTGCACAAGTGTTTACAAATTGTAATCAATCAGGAAATGAATGATTTTTATTTTACAGTTGTTAAAATAAACCAACAATGCTCCCGCATGCTTACGGGCATTAGTTTTATGAAAATCCTGTTTAAGAAAAATTGATTTTTTGTACCGGGCATAAGTAATGCTATTGAACTCTACTTGCGTCGCACTCTTGTACGTTCGGATCATTTATTGGGCTTTACCGAAGCGTAGATTGAGGCGTAGGTGTTGCGTGCAGAGAGGCACCACGGAAGGAGGGGGAATATGTAAAATGTTTCGCCCCTCCGGGGCTCTTACGTATGATTAAAACATGTTTCTACTAACATTTTGCCCCTCTGGGGCTATAAAACCAACTTCTGAAAAATAACTATGCCAACGGCTGATTCTTAATCCGAACGTACAAGTGTGCGACGCAACGAAGCTGAATTTATAACTATAGCCGGGTTAATAAAATTTATGGCTCTGCTACCATACTCAACACTTGATTCTGCGGGTACAGTATTTCTTTTTTGGCGGGCTGCCAGAGCTTGTTTATTTCGTCTTTTATTTTTTGCTCATACATTTTTATAAGCTCTTTATTGGCATTTACCAATTGCTGCTCCTGCTCTATGCGGGTGACGATTTGTTGCTGGATGGAAAGTGGGGGAAGAGGGATTGGAAATTTTCTTAATGAACTTAAACCAATAAATTCTTGTGCACCCCCTTTTGACATTAAAGCAATGTACTGTATTGCAGTTTCACTTTTCAAAAAATAAAGTAAGTATAGTTGATTTATCTTATCAGATTGCTTTATTAGCCCGACGTTCTTTATACTAAATATTCTATCGTTATTAACTATACAACACATACCTCTATTTGCTCCTATCATTGAAATAAGTATATCGCCGAAAGCAACATTTGACCTTTTATAAAATTTATCATGGTCAGACTCAGCAATAAATTTTATATCAGAAAAAGAAAGGCCATTTTCAGTAATGTTTTTTTGAGTCAAAAAAGGTATTCCATTGTTAAAATATTGAGGCGACTCATGTGTTCCATCTTTTACTACTGAAACTTCTTCTAACTCTACTATTTCCCAATCAGCATCAATATCAATTTGTGGTTTATAATTTTCTACAACTTGTTTAGCTCCGTTTATAATGGCCTGGTAGCTTTCTATTTTGGCTACTATTTGTTGTTGAATGGGGAGTGGAGGAAGAGGAATTAAAAGAGAAGATATCATTGGAAGAGTGAGATACCGGGTTAATCCTCCAATAGATTTATTTTTTAATTCTTGAAGTTTTAATTCTAACTGTTTCTGTAAAAATTTATAAAGTAAAATCTCATTGTTCTTTACAATTATAACATATGTTCTTTGATAGGCATCAAATTTCCCTTTATAATACTTCACATCGAAATCGCCACTTGCATTATTTCCACTCAACAAAATTGCCTCACAATCGAAAGAATATTTGTCAATTCGAAAAATTTCTTTTGAGCAAGTAAAGAAGGGGAACTCTCCATTTTCAACAGCAGCATTTGAATTTAATTTACCGGTTTTAAAATTCACTACATCACCCAACTCAACGATATTCCAATGGCTTTGTCTAACCGACACACTTTCTTTATATCGATCACCAGATAAATTATAATCACCAGTTCCTTTAATCAGTTTCTTATCAACTGCAAAAACATTTTTGTTATCACTTGTAAATGCAGTATTATTTAATATTGCTTCTTTGTATTCCTGCAAATGCAGCAACGCAGCAGTTAAATCGTTTTTATCTATTGCCCTGCGCTGTGCGCCGAGATCGAAACCATCATTATCAATTTTTACAAATAAAATATTGTCTGTCTTTTTTGCCAGCGTTCTGTCCATTAAAAGAATAGAAGTTTTTACACCGCTGTATGGTTGAAATATTCCGGCGGGTAAGCTTACCACAGCATACAAAAACTTTTTATCTACCAGCAGTTGCCGCAATTGTTTATAAGCATTGGCGCTCTGGAAAATAATGCCTTCGGGTACAATAATACCTGCACGCCCGGTGGCAGGGTTAATATGCTCGGCAATGTAATCCACAAACAAAACTTCGCTACGGTTTGCCTGCATGGTAAATTTCTTATGCGGCTTTATGCCGCCTTTGGGCGACATAAACGGCGGGTTAGCCATAATGATATCGAAGCTTTCGTTCCAGCGCTCTTCGCTGGTGAGGGTATCGTACTCGTAAATTTTTGGTGTTATAAAATTGTGCAGGTACATGTTTACCAAACTAAGCCTTACCATATCGGGCGAAATATCATAGCCCGTAAAACGCTGCATCATTTTTTTCTTATCATCCGGGGTAAGCAAATCGCCTTTATGTTTTTTAGTGTTTTTTTCTACTATGTATTTGTACGATGAAATAAGGAAGCCAGCCGTGCCACATGCCGGATCGCAGATGGTTTCATTTTTCTTAGGTTGCAAAACAGCCACAATAAAATCGATGATATGCCTTGGCGTTCTGAACTGGCCTGCATCGCCCTGCGAACCCAATACAGATAACAAATATTCAAAAGCATCACCCAGCTTTTCGCTATGGTCGTAATGAAATTCATTAATGGTTTTTAGAAAAAGTTTCAGTGTTTCAGGGTCACGGTAAGGCAGGTAAGCGTTCTTAAAAATATCACGGAACAGTTGCGGTATATTTGGGTTTTGATTGAGCTTTACAATTGCTTCACCATAAAGGTTTAGCATTTCGTGCCCGCCGATTCGTGCATCAAATATATTTATCCAGCTATACTTTTC
>JANXWM010000131.1 GCA_025351145.1 Chitinophagaceae bacterium | reverse complement strand
GGAATGACGGGGCTTGACCAGGAGATGATGCAGAAAAATATCAGTGTAAAAAACCTGAAAGATTCGCAGAAGAACATGATGACTTTCAGTACTGTGATGGTGCTGGTAAATTTTTTATTTTTATTGCTTGGTGGCCTGCTTTATTTATTTGCATCAACCAATCATATTGCAGTGAAAGGTGATGATCTTTTCCCAACAGTTGCATTGAATCATTTGCCCACATTTGTTTCTGTTATTTTTATTATAGGTTTGATCTCTGCCTTGTTCCCCAGTGCTGACGGGGCTTTAACGGCTTTAACTTCTTCTTTTTGTATTGATATTTTAGGATTAAAAAGAAGGGACGATCTTACCGACAAGAAGAAAAAGACAACCAGGCTTACAGTTCACTTAATATTTGCCATTGTATTTTTTTTATGTGTAATGATATTTAAATGGATTGATGATAAATCTATCATTGATATCATTCTTAAAGTGGCAGGATACACTTACGGGCCGTTGCTTGCCTTATTTACATTTGGTATTTTTACCAAACGCAAACTTGGAGAAAGCTATGCGGTAACGCTTGTTTGCATTCTTGCCCCGGCATTGTGTTTTTACCTTGCATCGCATGCCGCATCGTGGTTTAATGGTTACCAGGTTGGCATTGAATTATTACTGATCAATGCAATGATTACTTTTACCGGTCTTTGGTTAATTTCGAAACCTGAAGCATCTACCAGTTAATGGCTGTTGAAAGCTCAAGAATATCCTTAAGTACAAGTGTGCGACGCAAGGAACGCTTAATTAATGTACTAATGCCCGGCTAAAAAATTGAATTAATAATTTACGTGTAAGAATTATGGAAATGATTAATTTATCTGCCGAAAACTATGCAGAAAAATTTACTTCTGCAGAAGATGCATTGCTTGCTGAAATAAACAAGGAAACTTATGCAAGCCATGCACAACCACAAATGCTCAGCGGGCATGTGCAGGGAAAAGTGCTTGAGTTTATCAGCACTATAATGCAGCCACAATATATTCTTGAAATTGGCACTTTTGTGGGCTATAGTGCCCTATGCCTGGCAAAAGGCCTGCAGTTAAACGGCGAACTGCACACTATTGAACTGCGACCGGAGGATGCTAACACCTGTGCAAAAAATTTTGCACAGAGCGAACTTTATAAAAAAATACATTTGCACGTTGGCAATGCGCTGGATATTATACCAGCATTGCCATACAAATGGGATATTGTATTTATTGATGCCGACAAACAAGGTTACACGGCATACTATGATTTAGTTGTTCCCCGTTTAAGTGAAAGAGGAATAATTATTGCGGATAATGTGCTGTTTCATGGGCAGGTACTGGAAGAAAACATAACCGGCAAAAATGCAATAGCGATTGATGAATTTAATAAGCATGTAGCGGCAGATGAAAGAACAGAACAGGTAATGCTTACAGTAAGGGATGGTTTACTGATCATAAAAAGGAAAAAATAATGAAACGTTTTTTGCTGTTATTTTTTATAACAATTGTATGCGCAAATTTTTCGTTTGCGCAAATCAATGATGCTGTTCAGCAATACATTGACAAATACAAGGCACTTGCCATTAATGAGGAAATACGCACAGGCGTCCCTGCTGCTATTACACTTGCACAGGGCATATTGGAATCGAAGAGCGGCGGCAGCGAGCTGGCGGTTGCATCCAACAATCACTTTGGTATAAAATGCAAAACGGAATGGACAGGCGCTACTTACTATCATGATGATGATGCTAAACAGGAATGCTTTCGGGTTTATCCAACGATTGAAGATTCTTACAAAGATCATTCTGATTTTTTAAAGAACCGGCCTTATTACACTTCACTGTTCGATATTGATCCCACAGATTATAAAGCATGGGCAAAGGGTTTAAAAAAAGCTGGCTACGCTACTGAATACAACTACGCCCCCATGCTGATAAAAGTAATTGAAGACAATAACCTTCAGCAATACACTTTACTTGCATTAGAAGACGCAAAGAACGGAACACGCGAAGATGTTGCAGCAATCAATACGATCAATGATAACGGCCCTGTAATTATTAATGCAACTGCTGCTTCGGCTCCTGAAAAAATTGAAACAGTAAAAGAAGAGAATAAAACAGGGCAAACTGAAACTATGTTTGAACCGGGCAATTATCCCGCTGGTGTATTTACAATAAATCAGGCTAAAGTTATTTATGTAACTGCGGGCACATCGTTGTTTGCACTTGCGAGCAGCAACAATATTTCCTACTCAAAATTGCTCGATTTTAATAATCTTGTCAAGACCGATATACTCGATAAAGACCAGCTTATTTTCCTGGAAAAAAAACCAAAGAAAAGCAATAGCCGCGATTTTCATATTGTAGAAAAATCTGAAACCATAGAAGCCATTGCACAAATAGAAGGCGTGCAGCTTGAAAGCCTTTTCGAATATAATAAAATGCAGAAAGGCCTGCAACCGGCAATCGGCGAAAAGGTTTACCTGCGCCCCGGTACGCCCGGTTATTATCCAAAACTGGTAAAGAATAAATAAAAGTAAACAGCATAAATTTTAAAGCATAAACACATCCGCATGTCAGCCATTAAGGTTCATGATAAATATTTTGTACCCTATCTTTCTGAAGAAGAAATCCAGCATCATATACAGGAGATTGCAGCAAAAATCAACACAGATTACGCTGATAAAAAACCACTCTTCATCGCCATCTTAAATGGCTCGTTCATGTTTGCGGCCGATCTGTTTAAACACATAGCAATTGACTGCGAAATATGTTTTATAAAACTGGCTTCTTATAAGGGTACAAAATCTACGGGCCAGGTGGTTACCCCTATTGGCCTTGATACAGATGTTACCGGCCGCGATATTATTATTGTAGAAGACATTGTTGATACCGGCAAAACCCTTAACCATTTTCTTCCACAACTTCACAATCAGCAGCCCACTTCTTTAAAGCTTGCTATTCTTTTGCACAAGCCCACGGCCACTGTTTACCCCATAAAAATTGACTATTGCGGCTTTTCTATACCAGACAAATTTGTAGTGGGTTATGGATTAGATTATAACGGGCTTGGCCGAAACATCCGTTCAATTTACCAGTTGCAGGAAAATGAAGCGTAGTAATTTTTGTTGACCAGCTTTTAAGCTTTGGGCATCGCCTCTTGTGTCACTCACTTGTACGTTCGGAAAAACAGGCAGCAAGGCAAAGAGGCAATAGGCAAATAGTTTTGATCAAATTGTTCACTGCTCGTTGTTCACTGTTCATTCTTAATCCGAACGTACAAGAGTGCGACGCAAGAGGCGATGCCATGAAATACTAAAGCCTGGTTCAAAAAATTATTTCGCTTCATTCACTTCAAGCAACACACTTGTGCGCCACAAGTTTACATTTGGATTGATGCCCACAGTCATTAAAAAATCGCCTGAATACACCGCAGTTCCATTAATGGCTGACGCTGTGCCGGGATATAAATTGATTTCTTTAACGGTATAATTTTTCTTTGGATCAAGGCCATTTAAACGAACTGGCTGCGGCGTTGCAGTAAGCATAAACCTTGAATCAACAAGGTAGTTGAATACAACAGCCTTTGTTTTTTCGGCATTGCTGAACATCAACGAAGCCATCGGATTTTCCCGTGGATTTACCAGCCGGTAAAGATCGCCATGCCAAACCAGGTCGCTGATAGAATGATACGTTTCAACTGCCTGCTGACTAAATTTTAAATCCTTTTCGCTCAAATTATTTACAACAATATCGTAACCCATTTTACCCATCATGGCAACATCTGTTCTAAACTTGAGCGGCAGTTTACTCCAGTCAGTTACGTGATTGCAACTTGCAATTGCCGGATAAAAATAAGAGTACTCCCATTGAATAAAAATGCGTTCTACAGGGTCGGTGTTATCGCTTGGCCAATACTCGGTAAAGTACTGCAATGCGCCGTAATCAACACGGCCACCGCCGCCGCTGCAAAGCATCATAGGAACCGTAGGATACTTGCTGCGCAACCTTCCCAGCACTTTATACAAACCTTTTACATAGTCAACATACAACTGCGATTGTGGTAATCCCTGCTTTTGCAGGTACGCAGAATTTGCATTAAAAATAACGGCATTGCAATCCCATTTTATAAAAGCAAGTTCTGGATTTTTAGTAAACAAAGTATCTAAAATACCGTACACAAAATTCTGCACTTCAGGGTTTGAAAGATCAAGCACCAACTGGTTGCGAAAATATTTTTCGGGGCGGTCAGGCTGGCGTATTACCCAGTCTTTATGTTTTTCGTACAACTCACTTTTAGGGTTTACCATTTCGGGCTCAACCCAAATACCAAATTTTACACCAGCATCTTTTGCTTCTTTTACAAGGTAGCCAATACCGTGCGGGAGCTTTTTTACATTCTCCTGCCAATCGCCCAAACCCGCAGTATCAGCGTCTCTCGGGTGTTTGTTGCCGAACCAGCCATCATCTAAAAGAAACATATCTACACCTAAATTCTTTGCGCCTTTAAACAGGCTTACCAGTTTATTTTCATCAAAGCCAAAATAAGTTGCTTCCCAGTTGTTGAGCAAGGTAAGCCTTGACCCACCACCATCAAGCAGCCTGTATTTTGTAGCCCAGTGGTGCAGGTTGCGGCTTGCTTCACCCTTGCCATTTGTAGAAAAAGTATAAATAAAAGAAGGCGTTGTAAAGTCTTGCGCTGCTGCCAATGTATACTCAGAAGCATAAGGATTAATGCCTGCAATCAGGCGAAGATTTTTATAAGAGTCCACTTCAAAATCTATTTTAAAATTGCCCGACCATGCAAGCTGGCCAAGCAATACCTTGCCTTCATCTTCTGTGGCAGGCTTATCAAATGAAACCATGAAAGAAGGTGGCTCGTATAAATCTGCTCTTGTACCAAGCTTCGAATCAATTGATTTTATGCCATGCGATAAATGATCTTCTTCTGGGTTCATTTCACGGCCCCAGCTGCCATTATAATGCGTCATGTAATAATCATGTGCCATGAAATACAGATTGGCCGAAGCATATTTCTCCATCTTTATGGGCTTCTTTTCTGTGTTCTTTATCACGCTCCATTGCTCCACCACATTCTCCTTATAATACGTTTTATAAAAGAGTGTTACTTCATCAGCATAAACCGGGTCTCTCAGCAAAACGCTTACCAGGCCTACGTTTGCGTCTATTGCCTTTATCTCATGGCTTATGTATTTTAAATCAAGCGAAGTGTTGCCATCAGCATGTGTAATTTGAACCGCAGGTTCAATCAGGTTCCATGAACCGGCTGTTGTGTATGCAGAATTATAGATGCCTGCATTGTCGTCTTTCAAATTATATTGATTGGGAATAATGGCGTATTCATTATTGTTTGCAAGCCTGCTGCCGAAATAAATAATACCCAACCTGCCATCTTTATCCGTTTGTAAAACCATGGCATTTTTTTCTGTTTCAACAGGTATTGTAACTACACTTTGTGCAAAGGATTGACTGGTTGCAATAAAAACTAAAAGAAAGAAAGCCAGTATTGACCATGGGCCAGAACTACTATGAAGCTTCTGTTGCGTCGCACTCTTGTGCTGTAACAATTCTATGGAACAGGTTGACGATTGTGCATGATACACTTTATTTTTTGCGATTGAATTTTCTGCAGGCATAACCGTTGTTTATATTGTGAGCTGTATTTGGAGCTGCAATATATTCTAACCGTACAAGAGTGCGACGCAAGGGACGCATAATTATTATTCAGGTGCCGGGTTCAAAATTTTTTACTACGCTTATAAACTTTGTAATGGTACAAACAAAAAAAGCTCTGAATTTCTTCAGAGCTTCCTGGCAGTCGGGAAGACAGGATTCGAACCTGCGACCCCCTGGTCCCAAACCAGGTGCGCTACCGGCCTGCGCTACTTCCCGAACTATGCGGTGAGGGCGGGATTCGAACCCGCGGTACAGAGTAACCCGTACGGCAGTTTAGCAAACTACTGATTTCAGCCGCTCATCCACCTCACCGTTTTCCCTTATTTGCTAAGGGGCTGCAAAAATAGGGAGTGGAAACTTAAAATCCTAAAAAGAAAAGGATTAGTTCCATTTTTTTATCCGCATTTTAAAAATCTGTCTTTGTTTTATACCCTTGTTGTAAAGCCAGAAAATTATTAACCCGGCTGTAACCCTTTGTGTATCTGCCGTTGCGTCGCACTCTTGTACGTTCTTATCATTATTCAGCTTTCAACAGCCGGTACCCGCTGCATAGGCGTACAACCATTCAATAAATATTATCGCGGCAAAAGCTTAAAAACAAAAAGCCCGCTTTGTTAAGCGGGACTGTATTTAGATGCTCAAAAGAATTACTGCTGTACAAGAGTGCGACGCAAGAAAAGCTTTATAGATAATCTGCACTATGGCTCAAAAAAATTTATTATTTATTACATGGCTGCCAATTGTACTTTTTGCGTAAGCTCCATTACGTTTTCGCGAAAGAGGCTGTCGGTATCCATTAAATCTTTTACAGTCTGGCAACTGTGAATAACAGTAGTATGGTCGCGACCCCCAAAATGTTCGCCGATGGTTTTGAGTGAATTTTTTGTGAATGCTTTGGCGAGGTACATGGTTATCTGCCTTGCCTGTACTATTTCGCGTTTGCGTGTTTTTTGCAAAAGTTTATCGTAGGGCACATCGAAGTATTCGCATACCATTTTTTGTATTGCATCTATGGTGATTTCTTTGCTGCTTGTTTTTACAAAATTGCGCAGTACTTTTTTAGCAAGCTCAAGATCAATCTCTCTTTTATTAAGCGATGATTGCGCAAGTAAAGAAATTAATGCGCCTTCGAGTTCACGAACGTTTGTGTTAATATTATAAGCCACATACTTCACCACTTCTTTTGGCATATCAAGGCCATCATTCTTCATCTTTCTTTCGAGTATCTCGATGCGGGTTTCATAGTCGGGTATTTGAAGATCGGCACTAAGGCCCCAACGGAAACGGCTTAACAGTCTTTCCTGCAAACCGTCAAGATCTTTGGGTGGTTTATCTGAAGTAAGCACTAACTGTTTTCCACTTTGATGCAGGTGATTGAAGATGGCGAAAAATGCATCCTGGCTTTTTTCGGCACGTGCAAAGAACTGAACATCATCAATCATCAATACATCAATCAACTGATAAAAATGAATAAAGTCGTTGATGGCATTATTGCGGCTGTGATCCTGGAACTGATTAATAAATTTTTCGCTGCTTACATACAATACCACTTTATTGGGATGCATGCGTTTTACATCGTTGCCTATTGCCTGTGCAAGATGTGTTTTACCTAAACCTACACCACCATATATAACCAAAGGATTAAAAGAATTAGCTCCTGGTTTTTCGGCAACCGTTTTACCTGCACGTCGTGCTACCCGGTTGCAATCACCTTCAATAAAAGAATCAAACACATAAGAATGATTCAACTGAGGATCAATCTGCATTTTCTTTAAACCCGGTATAACAAAAGGGTTCTTAACAGGGCTATTAATTATTAATGGAAAATCCATTTCATTGTTATTATACATCTTCATATTACCGGCTGGTACATCCATAGAACCATTGCGTCCATTGTTGCCGCTGTCTACCATAATACGGTATTCCAGCCTTGCATCTTTACCTAACTCACGTTTTAATGTTTTGGCAAGCAGATTAATATAATGTTCTTCAAGGTATTCAAAGAAGAATTGGCTGGGTACCTGTATCAGTAAAACATTTCCTTTTATTTCAACCGCTTTAATTGGTTCGAACCATGTTTTATAGGGCTGCCAGTCAACGATATCTTTTATAATCTTCAAACAATTATTCCATATGGCATCGGCGGTTTTGGTCATAACAATCAAAAAAATTTATGTTGAGTTAAGAACAGTAAAAGGGCAAAAAATCCCAAAAAAAATTTTCATTGCGGTGTGAATAATCGTTCTCTACCTGCAGGGAAACCGGCTTGCCGATGAAGTCGCCCAGCATCGCCAGGTGCTGCGACTCTTCTTCCAGGAACATGTCGATCACCAGCTGCGAGGCCAGGATGCGGAACTCGCGCGGATTGAATTGCTTGGCTTCGCGCAGCAGTTCGCGCAGGATTTCATAGCAGACCGTACGGGCCGTCTTGACCTGGCCCTTGCCGACGCAGGCAGGGCAGGTTTCGCAGAGGAT
>JANXWM010000129.1 GCA_025351145.1 Chitinophagaceae bacterium | reverse complement strand
TCGCCATCTTTTACACTGCCACCGGTACCACAATAATTCTTCAAAATCTTGCCCAGTGTTTCAAGGTCTATTTCTGTACCAGTAAAACCGGTAATTAATGTAACAGCTTTTCCGCCGCGATGTTTTGTTTCGTGCTTTATTTTTAATTTTTGCTGTGCAGGAGGAAGTGTTTCCTGTGGAGTATTATCCCCTGTTTCAAAATTAAAATCGGGGTTAGTACTGAAGACGAAGCCACGGGTATCTAGTTTATTTTTCATTTGTTTTCTTTTTAAGGGATTCTAATAAATAGCGAATGGATTCAGAAATTATTTCCTTTTGTTGTTCTTCTGATAAATTTTCATGGTACTTTAACTCATATGTCTTCCCAGAAGATGTAATAATATAAACGTATGAATCATAGCAAGTCAAAGAGAAATTAAATTTTTCATCAAAATATTTGGATGATTTTTTAAAACCAATCATTTCATATACATAACGAAAAGAGTCCATCAAGTAAATATGAGTTTTAGGATGATGTTTTATAAACTCATCAATGTTTGTATAAAAAATTTCATTTTGTGAATTTTCATTTGTTCTGGTTATATTAATTTGCTCAAGTGTTTTCAAAAATAAATCATCAAACTCTTTCAACTTAATTCTTAACCTGGTTAATAAAGGAATAATTGTATCTATTAATATTCTTCTTGTAGATTTTTTAGATTTTAATTCAAATAACTGTGTTTGTTCAAGACCCTTTTTAAATAAGGTTATCTCCTTATCTACATCATCCTTTTCCTCAATGCTTTCTCCCTTCGCCCCTTTCAAATAAATATTCAATGAATGCCGCATTAATTCATTTATATATTCGGTAAAAGGAATCATTTCATTTGCGTCTGCCTGACGTAAAACCTGGTAATATGTTAGTCTGTCCTCCTCTTTAATTACAATTGGCGGAAACCCTTGCCGCATAAGCATCAGGTTCATTAATAACCTTGCTATTCTTCCATTGCCATCGTCAAAAGGATGTATAGAAGTGAATTGATGGTGAAAAAGCGCAGCCAGTATTATTGGGTGGATTGAATTGTTGCTTTTTGCATCTCTGTACCATTCCATCAGTTCACCCATTAATATTGGTGTTTGCTCGGGTGAGGCATAATAATGGGTTTCGCCCGTTGGTGTAATTACATGATTGGACGATGATTTATATTGCCCAATTTTAATTTCTTTTCTTGTTTTCAAACCTTCAGGAGTTACGGCCTCAGACCAATATGGCTCTTTTAAAATTAACCGGTGAAGGTTTCTTATTTCCGATTCGGTTAACAAATATTGTTTGTCTTTAACTAAAGCAAGCAAATATTTAATTGCTTCATCGTGCCCTTTAATATCAAGATGGTCTTTTAATGGTTTTGCTTTTGCCGTAATACCCTCCATCAAAAAAGCAACTGTTTCGCCATAAGTTAATTTGTTTCCTTCTATTGCATTAGAATGATAGTTCCAGTCTAACCTGAATTTTTGCAATATCCTTTCCTCTGTTTCTTTTGGTAAGGGCTTATAGCTATCAACTTCTTTTTTTAAAAAATCAACTTCTTCTAAAAAAGGAAGTTTGCTTAGCACTTCTGCTGTGTGTATTGATAATGACATAACCGAATTTACTCAATTTCTGCTTTTAAACTTAAATCCAAACTTTGTGCCTGGTGAATTAATCCACCCACACTTACATAATCAACACCAGTTGCAGCATAGGCAGTAATGTTCTCTAAATTAATGCCACCGCTTGCTTCCGTTTCAAAATCATGGTTGATAATTAGCATGGCTTCTTCAATCAACTCTGGTGTAAAGTTATCCAGCATAATGCGGAATACTTTTCCTTTTGCCAGGGTGCAAACAATCTTTACATCTTCAAGGCTTCTTGTTTCTACTTCTATTTTTAAGCCGGGCTTTTTAGTTTGTACATACTCATAAGCCTTACCGATAGCAGCTTGCAGCCCACCACAATAATCAATATGGTTGTCTTTCAGCATGATCATATCAAACAAACCAAAACGGTGGTTAGTGCCGCCGCCAATGCGCACTGCTTCCTTTTCTAACAAGCGAAAGTTGGGCGTGGTTTTTCTTGTATCGAGCAGTTTTGTGTGATAGCCTTGAAGTTTGTAGGTGTATTTGTGCGTTAAAGTTGCAATGCCACTCATACGCTGCATGCAGTTAAGCACGAGCCTTTCGCATTTAAGAATAGTATGGATAGATGCCTCTACTTCAAAAGCCTTTTCTCCATACCGCATAGTATCGCCATCCTTTTTAAAGGCATTAAACTTTACACCCGGTTCAACAATAGAAAAAATCTTTTGTACCACTTCCACACCTGCAAGAATACCATCCTGTTTTATTTTTAAAACCGCTTTTCCTCTTTTATCAAATGGAATACAGCAAAGCGTGGAATGATCGCCATCCCCAACATCTTCTGCTAATGCTTCCTGTACAATATGTGCGAGTTGTTCATCAAATGTTTTCATACAAACAAAACTAAGCATAGTGCAAGAATTTGAAAGCCGATCTTTAATAAAGACTGCAAATGATGAGCTGTATTTAAAAGCTCAAAAAAACTACTACAGTACAAGAGTGCGACGCAAGAGAAGCTTCATCCATATTCTGTTGCCTGGTTCAAAAAACCTCTTCCTTAAATTTTAATTTATGCATTTTAGTTGCTTATTTTCAGCCTTTAATACAAAAATGGAATGAGTAAGATTTTTTTGCGCCCATGGCAGCATGAAGATGCACAGGAACTTTCAGCTGTGGCCAATAACATGAATGTTTGGAATAACGTTCGCGACTACCTGCCACACCCTTACACAGTTTCTGATGCGCATCAATGGATTGCCCATTGCAAAGTGCAGGAAATTGCAGTAAACTTCGCCATTATTTTCGAAGATAAGCTGGCCGGCAGTATTGGCTGCGTGCCACAAACAGATGTGTACCGCAAGGCCATTGAGATTGGCTATTTTATTGGCGAGCCATTTTGGGGCAAGGGCATAGCCACAGAATCTGTACGCATTTTGCTCGATTATATTAAAACACGTTTCGATGTGGTGCGCATTTATGCCGAAGTTTTTGAACACAACAAAGCTTCTATGAAAGTGCTGCAGAAAAACGGCTTTCACTTAGAAAGCATCCGCCGCAAAGCCGCCATAAAAAACAACATAATTATAGATGATTATGTGTGGGTAAAACTATTGTAGTTTAATCCTTATGTATATGCTGATACCAGCTAATCTTTTCATGGCATCCCGGTTGCGTCGCAAGCACTTTATCTGTATAACTTAAACCGACCTCAGTTTCCTCCGCAAAAAGTTTCCACTAATCCGACCCTTTTTTTCGGCACTGACAAACAGTATCATTTATTTTTTGACCTACACCTTTGCCCCCTTTTTTTAGAACCTATTTGTTTAAAACCCTAAACTCAACGTGATTCCATCCATCCCAACATATTGCCATTTGTACTTTTAAAAAAATATTTATAAAATAATTTTATGACTAACTAATTGATAATCAATTAATTTATATTAAGCCTATTAGCATCCACCACACATTACCTTAAAAAACTTGGTACTTTGTATTGCATAGTATTAAAATATTCCCCATCTTTGTGTTGTCAAAATAAATAATAGCCGAATAAAGTTTAGAAAGTACAAGTGAGTGACACAACAGAAGATTCACAAAGAACAGAAAGCTGATAAGAAAAGGAGAAACAAAATTTTATAACAGGTTCCCCATTGCTTGCCAAAACAGTCAACGGCGGAACATCCTAAAAACTCCGGATTATGGACATTCAGAACACACAAAGCCAGATGCGGAAAGGCGTATTGGAGTTTTGCATTCTTTCCATTATTCGCCAGGGTGAAGTTTACCCCAGTGATATAGTGGATAAAATGCGGGCCGCCAACCTGAATATACTGGAAGGCACCCTTTACCCTTTGCTTACCCGTTTAAAAAACGATGGGCTGTTAACTTACCGCTGGGTTGAAAGCAACAGTGGCCCACCACGTAAATATTTCCTTATGACTGACAAGGGCCTGGAATTTTACGAGGCACTTGAAAAAACCTGGAATGAACTTGCGGATGCCGTACATGCACTTACCGCTGCACCAGCGGAAACCGAAACAGAAAACCTTAACCAATAAATTTTTAAACATGAAAAAGGTAATTAACATAAACTTCCAGGGTCGCGTAGTTCCCATCGAGGAAACCGCGTACGACATACTGAAACAGTATGTTGAAAGCCTGCGCCGTTTCTTTGATAATGAAGAAGGCAAGGACGAAATAATCAATGATATTGAAGGCCGCATTGCCGAGCTCTTTGCCGAGACACTTAAAAAGGGAAGCACCTGCATTACAGACGACGATGTAAACGCCATCATTAAAAGCATGGGCCGCCCTGAAGAATTTGAAGCAGAAGAAGCAAGTGTAAAATCTCAATTAAGCGGTGAAGGCAAAAAGCAGCAACAATCCTACTCAGGTGGATCATCAGCGCACGGTGAAAGCACAACAGGCCAAAGACCCAGCCGCCTGTTCAGGGATGAAAATAATAAATTGCTGGGCGGTGTTTGTGCCGGTATAGCCAACTATTTTGGCATTGATAAGATTATAGTGCGTATACTTTTTGTACTGGGTTTTGGCATAACATTTATTCCTTACCTCATCTTATGGGTGGCAGTTCCAAGTACAGCATCTACCGTAATAGGTTCTGTACGCAAACGCCTTTTTCGCGACCCGGATAACAAATGGATAGCAGGTGTTTGCGGTGGTCTTTCATCGTACTTTGGTGTAAACGTATGGATACCCCGTTTGCTTTTCCTGATCCCGTTCTTATCATTCGTTACAAGCTGGAACCATTGGGGCGTATTTAATTTTCCTAATTTTCTTAATCTTTCTTTCAGTCCGGGCGCAACCATTATTTATATCATTCTCTGGCTGATATTACCCGAGGCTGTTACAACTTCAGATAAGCTGGAAATGAAAGGGGAAAAAGTTGATATGAACAGTATTAAAAATACCATTCAGAAAGACATGGAAGGTTTTGGCGAAAGGGCAAAAGAATTTGGAAAAGAAGTAGGTGAAAAAGCGGCAGAACTGGGCACTAAAATTGGCGAAAGAAGTAAAACCGTTGGCTCAGAAGCTGGTACAATTGCACGCAAAACAGGAACAACATTAGGGGATGTAATCTCTACCATCTTTAAAATATTTGCCTACTTTATTTTGGCAGTAGTGTTATTTGCACTTGTGGCTGCACTGTTTGCTTTAGGCATTTTCTTCACCGGCTTATTACCGCTAAAGGGCTACTTTATTACAGATGGCTGGCAGAATATGCTTGCATGGGGTGCCTTCATATTCTTTATCTGGGTGCCGGTTATAGGAATCATTACATGGATCATACGCCGCATTGCAAAAATCAAAAGCAACAGTTCTGCCATGCGTTTTGGCTTTGCTGCCATGTGGATTGTTGGCCTGATTTGCATCATTGGTTTAGCTGCGTCTTTAAGAGATGATCTGAATTATCATAACAATCCGGTTGAAACAGAAGTTACGCTGAATAACCCTGCGGTTAACAAACTTGAACTAAAGATGATTAAAGATAACCGCTACTATTTCAACAACAGTTTTCTTCACCTGGAACCATTTGTTAGTCTTGATGAAGACACAGCATTTGTAAGAAATATTCACGTTCGCATACTCAAATCTGATAACGACAGTTTCCGTGTTACGATGCTGAAAATGGTAAATGGTGAAACAAAAACCGAAGCCGAAGAAAGAGCGGGAAAAATAAACTTTAACATACACCAGAAAGACACCACCCTTTTATTCGACAGGGGAATCCCTATCACAAAAGAAGACAAATTCCGCAACCAGGCCGTGTATGTATCGGTGTATGTTCCGGTGGGCAAACGCATACTGGTTAGAGATAACCTTGGGTGGGGAAATGATGTGCATATTGAACTGGGCGGTAATATGGACGACTGGGACTGGAGAAGTGAAGATGGTTATAACTGGGATCACGATGTTGAATACACGATGGGCACAGATGGTATATTAAAAAGAACATACCCGGTAAAAGAAGAAAACACAGACGAAGACAATAACAACAATCAGGATAATAAAGATAACAACAATGACATCAGGAAAGACACATTGAAAAACAGCAACGATTCATCCCGTTATCATTATCAGCCTGCAAAAAAAGAAGAGCCTGCAAAGAGCGAAATAAAAGCCGCTTTATCGCCATCAATAGAAAAGCATTTTCTTAATATAGATATCCACGACCTGGCATCCACTTTACTGGGCAGGGTAACTATTTAAATTCGGTTAAGGTTGGGAGAAAAAGAACCCGGTTCCGTTTGCGGAGTGGGGTTCTTCCCTTCTTTTTAAAAAAGTTTTTCATAATCAGTATGGTTATAAATCACAGTCATTCTTGCCTGTGGTTTTTTTATGTACCATGCTGAAGGATTAAAATGGCATCGCCTCTCCCCGCCGTGGCGGGGCTCTTATACGTTTGGATTATGACTGAGCTTTTCTCACCACATAGAAACATAGGCACATAGTTTCACATAGTCCTCTATGTGTTTCTATGTT
>JANXWM010000085.1 GCA_025351145.1 Chitinophagaceae bacterium | reverse complement strand
TCCAGCAGAATTCCTTTGTCCATTAGTTGTATTACAAAATCTCCCTCGAAGTAACCGAATTGTTCATGCAATGAAAGTTCATGCTTACCCGGTTTTATAAACAAAGGTTTTTTATCATAAGCTGGCTGTCCTGCCCATATTCTTATTTCATCTCCGGTTAAGGGAGTTGTTAGTGACAGCATATCTCCATTGCGGGTTGCTTTGATCAGCATAGGTAACTTCGCCACGCAGTCAACCTCTCCTTCATTGTTGGTGCCCAGGTATTTTTTATTGAACGCATTTGTTTCTCCTTCAATCCACCACTCCTTATTATTTTCTTTGGGAAATAATAAACGATGGTGCCATAAATCTACAAAATGGCTACCCTGTTCGGGAGTTACTTTAAAGAGGTAACCGCTATAGCCTTCGGGTATTAAACTGAAAATGGTATAAATGGTTTTGTTTGGTAAAGCCCATTCATTTACCCAAATATTTTCTGCAGAAGTTTCAATCAATGGGGTAAAACCGTGTGCCACAAAATTGAACGTATTCTCCCTCAGTATCCTGCTAGTGCGGCCAAGGTATTTGTACTGTTCATCTACCCAGTCCGGTTTCCCCGGTGCCATGATATTCATTTCGGTACCATAGCCATTGAAAAAAGATATGGCAAATTCCCTTTGTATCGGTTCTTTAAATATTTCTGCCACCCTGAAAATGGCAAACTCAGGTTTTATCAATTTATTCAGGTTAAGCATTGGCGGATAATACAATGCATTGTGTACCCTGCCGGACACAATCCCCTGCATATCTTTTGGTACTGCCATCCCTTCGCTGTACATTACTACGCCTGGCTTTACTTTATCTGCCGCATCTTGTAATTCCCTGCTTGATTCTCCTTTGGTATCCAACACAACTCCATCGGCTGAAGTGCCGGCAATCAATTTTGTAATGCCTTCAAAATGATTTTCACTTCGGGTACTTTCGTCCCATGGATTGTAACACACAAATAAACGGGTGCCAATGCTTCGGGATTGGTTTGCTATCTCCTTAATCTTTGCAGTACCACCGGGCAAATCATTAAACAGGTCAAACTGATTGCGCTGGTCTAAACCAAGTGTGGGCCAGGTAGGCCAGATGCACAGAAAATCATCTCCCCCATACAGCTGTTTACCAAGCTCTAAAAATTCATTTACATGGAATTGCTTATCCGCATAATCGTAGTAGGTTTTATCCCAGTTCATGATGATATGACTTACGTATGCATGCCTTACCCATTGCAGGTCTTTTCTTTCAAATAAACTGTTGTCAAAATTTTCTATATCATGCAACATTCTTTTCTGAAATATTTGCTCTAACCCTGCATGCCAGTCGCCATCGACAGCTTCCAGGTACAAATTATATTCAACTGAACCTCCGGGAAATAAACTTGTTTCAAAACGGGTGTGGCTTCCATTTTTTATAGAAGCCCTGTTTCGTCTGAACAGAGCTGTAATCTGCATGTTCTCAAATAAATCGGAAATGGAACAAAAGCCCATATCCCATGCATTATCAGGCACTATTACATTTACCGGTTGTTTGCCAGGCACAAAAAGATAGGTGCGGGATAACTCATGCTTTCCCTTACCAGTTATATAAACATGGTCTGTACCTTCACCCAATGGCACCACATTTTCCAGCACCAGGGTATCCGTACTTATATTGCTAAATGTGACTACTGCAGTTATACCAAAGCTGGTTTTTTTATACCCGGATAATTGTATCCGAAGTTTATTTTTAAAACTTTCTTGCTCACCGGTAGTACACAGTTCTCCATCGAGTACAAAACTGGCAAGAGGAACAGGGTTTGTTTTCACCTGCTCCTTTTTATTTTCCAGCATAAACTGTTTTACAGACAGTGAATCAGGGGAAAATGCTACCGCATTGATTAAAGACTGAGCAGACAATAGCTGGAAGAAACAGGTGCCAAAGAGAAAAGAAACAATCGTTTTGTACATAAAGCAAATAATAAAATGATTGCTGAAACAGAAAATTACACTATCACGATATTAAGTTAATTATTTATCGACAACCAACAACAGAATAAACATTGAGGCAAAATAAAGAAGAGGGAATATTTACCAAACTAATCTTTTTATAGCATCGCCTCTTGCGTCGCACTCTTGTACGTTCAGATTATATATTGAGCTTTTATCTAAGCGAAGTATCGAAGCGGTTATATCTGTAACCCAAAGCTAAATCATGTTTTCCGTTGGCAGAGATACCAACGGAAGTACTGTGCAGGCAGCAACAGCAGCAGGAATAAAAAAAATATTTCTTACATTTAATCATGCATAAACGCACTTTTATTAAAAACATATCCCTCTTCGGCATTTCACCGGCTTTCTTCAATCTTGATAAATGGCTGGCAAAATATGAAAGCTTCCAGTGTGAAGAACTGGCCGCAGAAGAAGATTTCTGGGAGGGCATCCGCAAAGGCTATAAGCTTAAACCTGAGTATATCAACCTGGAGAATGGTTATTATTGTTTTTTACCGCAGGAAGTCCTTGAGCAATTTATCGGCCATGTAAGGGAAGTGAATTACCAGGGTTCTTATTATATGCGCACCAGGAGGTTTGACGACAATCATGCCATGGCAGCAAAGCTTGCGGCGCTGGCAGGTTGTTCAAGTGAAGAATTGGTTATTACCAGGAATGCAACTGAATCACTGGACCTTGTCATTGGCGGCACACACTGGCAACCGGGTGATGAAGCAATAATGGCCGAACAGGATTATGGATCCATGCTCGATATGTTTAAACTCATTGCCAAAAGACATGGCGTTATCAACAGGATTGTCTCAGTGCCCAATTATCCATCTTCTGATGAGGAGATCGTGAATCTTTATGCCGGTGCCATTACACCAAAAACAAAATTGTTGATGGTAAGTCACATGGTCAACATTACAGGCCACATACTGCCTGTGCAAAAGATCTGCGATATGGCGCATAGCAAAGGCGTAAAAGTGCTCGTAGATGGTGCTCATGCATTTGCACATTTCAGATATGCCATTCCTGATCTGCATTGCGACTACTATGGAACCAGCCTGCATAAATGGCTCAGTGTGCCGCTCGGTGCAGGTTTCTTATACGTAAAGAAAGAAAATATCGGTGATTTATGGCCACTGCTGGCTGATAGCGCAGACCTGAAAGATAGTGATATCCTCCGCCTGAATCATGTTGGCACCGTACCCGTGCATACAGATATTTCCATTACAAATGCCATCGATTATTACCTGAAAATAGGGGCCGATAGAAAAGAGGCAAGACTTCGTTACCTGCAACATTACTGGACAGATAAAGTGAGGAACATCAATAATGTAATCGTCAATACTCCTGTTGAAATGGAGCGTTCCTGTGGCATCGCCAATGTGGGTATATTGGGAATGAAACCCGCCGACCTGGCGGATAACCTGATGAAAAAATATCAAATCTATACAGTAGCCATCGATTATGCCAATGTACATGGATGCCGAATTACTCCGAACGTATATACCAGCACCGATGACCTGGATCAGTTAGTTAAGGCATTGACTGAGTTGGCAGTTATATAAGCTTATTGTTTTCAATTTTTATATACCAGGCAAAAGTACGCTTATCATCGCCTGTTGCGTCGCACTCTTGTACGTTCAGATTATATATTGAGCTTTTATCTAAGCGAAGTATCGAAGCGGTTATATCTGTAACCCAAAGCTAAATTACGTTTCCCGTTGGCAGAGATGCCAACGAAAGCACTGTGCAAACAGCAACGGCAGGAACAAGGATTCGTTTCGGTACAAGCTCAATACTGTTCCAACCGTACAAGAGTGCGACGCAACGGAAGCTCAACAGGAGCAGGCAGTTTGGCTCCAAAAATTTATTCTTTCGCCTGACTCCAGTGCGAATTCATTTCGGAACTGCGCTACACCAACAGCAGGAAAATGAATACTTAGGGCAATTTGCAATACCTTAAAACAGCATTGAAAATCTGCTGCCGGATAGGGTTGGTATTGTAATATTCACCGGCAGGCAACAGGCCGGTATTCTGACGGTTAATCAACAATATGACTGAAATATTACCTGATGGAATAACGGCAATGCTGGTACCTGTAAAACCCGTGTGACCAAATGCGCCTTCAGGAGCGTTCTTCATAAATGAATTTTCATTATCCATCATCCAGCCGAGGCCATTTTTAAAATTGTCTTTCGTTAAAAACAAGTGAACCGTTTTTTCGGTGATGAATTGCTTTGAACCTGCTTTGCCTTTGTTCATCAGCATGTCAACCAGTTTCTGAAGATCATCAATGGTAGAAAACAAACCTGCCGCGCCACTAATCCCATTGTTGGCATACCAGGCATTGCCATCGTTCACCTCTCCCCTTAACGTATAGGTGCGCCAGCCATTCCATTGCTTTGGATCAACATCATTAAAAACAAAACCTAATGAAGTATCATAAACCATTCGCTTTTCATAAGGATTGCCATGCGACGTAGCTGCGATCTTTGTA
>JANXWM010000064.1 GCA_025351145.1 Chitinophagaceae bacterium | reverse complement strand
AATCCCGGCAAACGGTTTTATAAAACGCAGTTCTGTATCCAGCCTATTACCTTCTTCAATTTTTTTAATTTCCTGTTCGCCTTTGCCTACTTTTTTATTTTCACTGTCCCAGGCAGAAATAAAACCGGGCGTTCCATCTGTGCCGGTATATTCTTTTTTCATGTTAAGGTCCATAGTGGCCCACTTGCTGAAGTTATCCTGGTTCTTTAAAAATTTTATGTGGTTAAAAACTTCGGCGGTTGGTTTGTTAATGATGATCTCCCGTTCAACTGCATAGCTTTTTTTGGCAAACAATGCAATGATTAAGAGAAGTGCAACAAGTGCTGCAATTACTACAAGGATGGTTGTTAAAATGGTCATGTTGTGTTGTTTTACTATAAAGGTTAAAATATTTATTTGAGTACACAAAGAAATTTACAATCGCTTTTTTTTGAACCAAACTGAAGTTCATTGATTGGGCGTTCCTTCCCGCCGAGGCGGGACTCTTGTACGTTCGGAATAATAAGCAGCAAGTCCGAAAGTCGGAAAGAATTATAACCGCAGTTACTTTCAGACTTACTGACTTGCTGACTTCCTGTCTAACTGTACAAGAGTGCAACGTAAGTAACCCCGAAACTTCGGGGTCATTCCTGTTCTTCTGCCGGGTTAATAAACTGCTTACGTAATCCATTTTAGCCGCTTATACAATTACCGGTTTAAAAATGCCACGCATAGGTGGCAAACCCTACTTTTGCCAAAATTATAATGCACATGAAGAAACTTTTGATGTATGCCCTGTTGCCGGGCTTATCCCTCATTTACCATGCTGATACATTTGCGCAGAAAGGCAAATCAAAACCAGCTCCTGTAAAATATATTGATCCTGCCAATATGGATCTAAGTGTAAAACCCGGAGATAATTTTTACCTGTACGCCAATGGAAGCTGGATTAAAAACAATCCTGTTCCTGCATCTAAAACCCGCTGGGGCAGCTTCGATATGCTGCGCCAAACCAGTCTCGAACGCCTTCGCTCACTTTGCGAGGATGCTGCAGCCAACACCGGTAAAAACAGCATAGCTCAACGTGTGGGAGATATGTATGCAAGTGCTATGGATAGTGCCGCTATTGAGCAATTGGGTTACACACCAATAAAATCAGAATTAGACAGGCTTGCAGCTTTAACAACTAAAGAGGAAATACTAAACGAGATTGCCACACAGCGCTCAAAAGGCGTGGGTGGATTGTTGTTTGGTTTTGGTGTAGACCAGGATGACAAAGATGTGAACACTTATATACCGCAGTTGGGCCAGGGAGGCACATCGTTGCCAGACAGGGACTATTATTTAAAGAACGATGGCCGCAGCCAAACTATACGTGCAGCTTATTTAAGTTATGTAACCGACATGTTTAAAATGACAGGCGATGATAGTGTAACTGCACATGCAAAAGCAGTGGCCATCATGGGCCTTGAAACAGGTTTGGCTAAAGCACAAATGAGCCGTGTAGAAATGCGTGACCCAAAGAAAACCTACAACAAATTCGCCGTTGCTGACTTTACGAAAACCACACCCGGCTTCGACTGGAAGGTACTGTTGGCTACCATGAAGATTGACAAAGCCGATAGCATCCTGGTAAATAATCCTTCATTCTTTAAAACCGCTGATGCTATTTTTAGCGCAGTACCGGTTGATACCTGGAAAGCCTATTTGCAGTGGGCGGTTATTAAATCAAAGGCCGGTTATTTAAGCAGTGCATTTGTAAACCGCAACTTCGAATTCAATAAAGTATTGAACGGCCAAAAACAAATTACCCCGCGCTGGCAGCGCATGAGCGGTTTTGTTGATGGCTCTCTTGGTGAACTGCTTGGCCAGTTGTATGTAGAGAAATATTTCAATGATGCAGCTAAGCAAAGAATGCTTTCGCTGGTAAAAAATATACAGCAAACTTTTGCTGACCGTATTAACCGTCTCGACTGGATGGGCGATTCTACCAAACAAAAAGCACTCGAAAAATTAAACGCCATTGTAAACAAAATCGGCTTTCCTGATAAATGGGAAACATACGATGGTGTTGTTATAAACCGCGGCAACCTTGTTGGTAATATTGAAAGTGTAAACCAGTGGGCTTACAACAAAATGGTGCATCAAATGGGCAAGCCTGTTGATAAAACAGAATGGGGGATGACACCGCCCACAATCAATGCATATTATAATCCTGCCAATAACGAGATCGTTTTTCCTGCCGGTATTCTGCAGTTTCCTTTCTTCGATTTTGGTGCAGATGATGCAGTGAATTACGGTGGCGTTGCCGGCGTAATTGGGCATGAGTTAACACATGGCTTCGACGACCAGGGCCGCCAGTATGCAGCAGATGGCAACCTTAAAGAATGGTGGACAGCAGATGATGCAAAGAAGTTTACCGATAAAGCCAATAAAGTTGTTGAGCAATACAATGGTTATGTGGTAAACGACAGCCTTCATGTAAACGGTGAATTAACGCTTGGCGAAAACCTTGCCGATCTTGGCGGTATCAATATTGCATACGAAGCTTTCAAGAAAACAGAGCAGGGTAAGAGTGGTAAAATGATCGACGGCTTTACACCCGATCAGCGTTTCTTTTTAAGCTGGGCACAGGTTTGGCGCGCAAATATTCTGCCCGAGTTTGCGGCGCAACTAATTGTAGTTGACCCACACAGCCCCGGCATGTACCGTGCCAATGGCCCGTTAACCAACACCGATGCATGGTATAAAGCATTCAACATACAACCCGGTGATAAAATGTATAAACCGGAAAGCGAAAGAATAAAAATCTGGTAATATTAAAATTGAAAAGGGCTGCAACCGCGGCCCTTTTTTATGTTTGGCTGGTAGTAAATTTTATGTACCAAACAGCAGAATATGAATGAAGCTTTTCTTGCGTCGCACTCTTGTACGCTTGGATTATATATGGATCTTTTACCGAAGCGAATGCCGTTGGTCAGGCAATAGCGGCGGAAAGCAATTACAATACTAGCGGCTGGTTTGCAGCAAGTTTGGGTTAATAATTTCAAGAACTTCTCCATGTCCAACAATTTCTGAACCTTCTCCAATTTCAAAATGTTGTCCAACGAATAAATACTTATTAAAGAAATCAGGACTTAACATTCTTATTTCGGCAATAACTGTGTCACCTGGAAATACTTTGTCTTTGTCAACGAATAACTGTTCACCAGACGTCATTTTCTTTCGTCCGTCAAACTTAACATGAGGTCTGTACCCTGATGCTGCGTAGCCTTTTCTTCCACCTTCTTCTGTTGTTAAGTAAATAACTTTTGCAATAAAGTCTGGGGCACCCTTTTTTACTTTGTCAATATTTACAACTTGAATTGTGTCGCCAACTTTATATGTCAAGAAGTAAGGCTCTTTGTCAAGCTGTATTTTAAATTGGCTATTTAAAAACTGCACTCTAATATTTTCAACTTGACTTTTGTCAAACGAATAAACCTCATTTTGCAAATCTTCAATTCTCGTTAACCACTTTGCTATGGAACTGTTTATGTCAACCGAATGAATGGTATGCTGATAATGTTTGTCAGATGTTTCTGTCCTGTATGAAAATGTCTGTAACATAATACTGGTCTAAGCTTGCCGCTAACACGAATATAGGCGTACTAAATCCCCTTGCCAAAAAATCTGCATACAACTTTCGCTTCGATCTTCGCTGCGGTAAAAGCTCAGTCATAATCAGAACGTACAAGAGTGCGACGCAAGAAAAGATCAAAAGAATTCCAAACGCCGGGTAACAAAAATGAATTAAAATAAATAAGGGTTAGCGATAAATATTTTAGGCATTATACTCGCATGCCACAAACAAAAAGTGACTGCATTTACTGCAATCACTTTTTAAAAAATAAGGGCATGTATATTAGAAAGTATAACGAATGCCTAAGCCGCCCCAGCCGCCTTCAAAATAGTTGTATCCAACAAAATTGAAAGAGGGTTGCCAGTCGATACTCATGTTAATTGGGGCACCTTTAAACTTATAATCGAGACCAAGTACGCCATCTATACCTATTGCTACACCCGCATCTCTGTTTGGGTTTTCTTTTTTCCAGGTATCGTTCCATACAGCGATATGAGCGCCGGGCCCTACATACCATTTTAAACCTTGCGCACCTTCTATATTGCCATGTATTTCGTATAAGCCAGTTAAGCGAAATCCATCGCTGTAGAAATAACCCAGGCCTTCCAATGCCCTGTTGGGTGCAACGAAACTTTTTAAACTGATTGCCCCGGGATAAAATTTAAAACCAAGTGCTGTTTTGTAAGAGCTGCTGTTGTTCTGTGCTTTTGTGTTAGTAGCAATAGCCAGCAGAATAATTCCTGCTAATAAGACCTTTTTCATGTGTTAGAGTTTTTGATGAGGTTAAAAAAATCGTGCCAATTTTTTGCTTAGAATGTATAGCGTACCGCAAGGCCGCCATAAGCAGGTGCAAACCCTGCTGAGCCAGCAAGTGTGATAGATGGTTGCCAGTCGAGGCTTACATTAATGGGCGCATTGGTGAATTTGTAATCAAGGCCAATTATGCCGTCGATACCAAGATCAGCATTACTGTTGTAATCGTTTTTAAATTCTGTTTTCCAAAAACCAATATGTGCGCCGGGGCCTGCAAACCACCCGAGCCCATCTACGTTAAGATTATAAAAATTAAATTCGTAAAGACCGCTTACACGAAAACCTTTGTGCCACAGTGTAGCCTGGGCTTCAATATTGTTTGTTGCGGTTATGAATTTTTTATAGGTAACTGAAAAGCCCCCAGGTATTTTTAAACCGATTGCCTGGTTATACGGAGCTTGTGCAAAAACCATTTTACTGCAAACGATAAATAGGGTAGCGATGATTATTTTTTTCATGCTGTAAAGTTTGATTGATTTTAACATGAAACGTACCAAACACTGCAGATGTTATCAAATACTTGTTAAAGCTTTTTTTATCCACAATTAATTTTCGAATACTTTTTTGCATTATGAATTGCAGGCAGGTTTATATTTTTTAAACAGGAAAGAATAAACTTACTTTATCGGTCAAAGTAAAATATGAAACAGATTATTGCCATTTTAATGTTTAGTGTTGCCTGTGTTTACCTGCATGCAGCCACAGTCGATACGGTTCTTATTTACAGCAACAGTATGCATAAGAATGTAAAATGTGTTGTAATAAAACCTGCTTTGTATAAGAAAAAATCAAAGTATTTTCCGGTGGTTTACCTGCTGCATGGTTACAGTGGCAATTACAGTAACTGGGTTAGCATGGCACCAGATCTTTTGCAATCGGTTGATGAAAACGGCATGTTGGTAGTTTGCCCCGATGGTGCTTTTGGAAGCTGGTATTTCGATAGCCCCGTTGATACTGCGATGAAATATGAAACCAATGTTGGGCTTGAAATTCCGGCATACATTGATGCGCATTACAGAACCATTACCGACCGAAAAGCCAGGGCCATTACGGGTTTGAGCATGGGCGGGCATGGTGCATTGTATCTTGCTATCCGCCATAAAGATTTTTTTGGTGCAGCCGGCAGCATGAGCGGCGGTGTAGATTTTCGCCCGTTTCCTGATAACTGGGAAATCAAAAAATATCTTGGCGATTATGCCACACACAAGGATAACTGGGATAAGAACACGGTTATCAATCTTGTTGACCAATTACAAAATAATGATCTTAAAATCATCTTCGATTGTGGCGTTGATGATTTCTTTTTGCAGGTAAACCGCAACCTGCACCAGAAACTGGCAGACAAAAAAATTGCACATGATTATACAGAACGGCCGGGTGAACATAACTGGGATTACTGGAACAATTCAGTAAAATATCAATTACTTTTTTTTCATGAATTCTTTAAAAAGAACAGGGTGTTGAATTAATTTTTTTGAGCCGGGCTGAAGTATTTCATAGCATCGCTTCTTGCGTCACACTCTTGTACAGTTGGAATATAATTCAGCTCTCAACAGCCACTAACTCAATCTGCTCCCGAACATTCAATCAAATTGTTTAATTTGGATTTGATAAGTATAACGGTTGCCCGAACAATATGAATACAACAACTCCTTCAGTCATTACGCTTGAGAATAACATATCATCAATATCCATTGATTTGAATGGCGGTGCCATCACTGATTTTCATTTGAAAGAAAATAATATAAATCCCCTCAGCTTTGCATTTTCAAAAGAGCAAATGCCGGAGAATAATAAGAATGGCGCACCCTACCAGGGTCATTTTCTTTGCCTCGGCAGATGGGGATTACCTTCTGAAGGAGAGATAAAAGCAGGCATGCCGAATCATGGCGAAGTTGCCAATATACAATGGACAATCTCAGAAAAAAACAGTAATGAATTAAGCATGCAAACAACTGCAAAACTTGAAGGCT
>JANXWM010000021.1 GCA_025351145.1 Chitinophagaceae bacterium | reverse complement strand
CCAGATCAGGGCAATAAGCGCCAGCACCGGTAAAACAATCAGTACAATAAATCCACCAATAATAAAAATGGCCGGAGGGCCGTCGAGAAGGATAGATGAGAGGTTCATCATACAATTGAAGTGTTGAGGTTTTAATGATTGTCCGGAAAATTATCCACAATAAGCTATTGAATAAATACCCGCCAGCACTGAAATATACCCGCTGGATATTGTGAACAGCTGTTTTTTATTGCCTATGATATTCCTTTAAAACTATTGCTGGGCATGTATTGGGGCTTTTTTAGTTCAACATTAATCTGAACTTACAAGGGTGCGACGCAAGGAACGATGCCCAAAGATTTTCTGCCGGGTACAAAAAATGCTGTTTTATAAATGGAGCTGTATAAAATTTACCCTGTTTCTGTTACCTTTGCGCCCAACAGAAAATTACAGGCTCCAGGCTACTACACAAATAGACCTGAATACTGAAACTTGAAATCACTTTACTATGGCCGGTCAGTTAAAAGAAGTTCGTAACCGTATTAAATCTGTACAGAGCACACAGCAGATTACTAAAGCAATGAAAATGGTGAGTGCAGCAAAATTGCGCCGTGCACAGGATGCTATTATTCAAATGAGGCCCTACGCCAGAAAGTTGCAGGAAATGCTGAGCAATATAGTAAGCAATGCAGATGGCGATCTTAGTATAAAACTGGCTGAAGAAAGACCGGTTGAAAAAGTTTTATTTATTGTAATTACCAGCGACCGTGGCTTGTGCGGGGCTTACAATTCAAACATTGTAAAGCTTGCAAGGCTAACGATTGAATCGAAATATATGGCCCAGTACAAAAAAGGTAATGTGGCTATCTGGAATATTGGTAAAAAAGGTTTTGAGAGTTTAAGCAAAACAGGTTATAAAACAGATGCTGCTCATAAAGATATTTTTCTGAACCTGACTTTTGAAAATGTACAGGCGGCAGCACAGGCTGCTATGAAAGCATTTGAAAGCAGGGAATTTGATGCGGTAGAAATTGTGTACAGCGAATTTAAAAATGCGGCTACCCAGTTTTTCCAGTGCGAATCATTTTTACCTATACCTAAAGTGCAGAAAAAAGAAGGTGCTAAAAAAGCCGACTTTATTTTTGAGCCGGAAAAAGATGCGCTGATCGCCGAACTAATGCCCAAGATATTAAACACCCAACTTTATAAGGCAGTGCTCGATGCAAGTGCCAGCGAACATGGTGCCCGTATGACGGCGATGGATAAGGCCAGTGAAAATGCCAATGAATTACTTAAGTCGTTAAAAATATCTTACAACCGTGCACGCCAGGCAGCCATCACAACTGAGTTAACCGAGATTGTAAGCGGCGCAGCAGCATTGCAGGGATAAAGAAAATGTGCAGATGATTAAATATGCAGATGTGCGCATTAAACGCTTTTCATTTGCACATTTGCACATCTGCAAATCCGCACATTATGGAACTAAGTACAATCATACCACATATAGAAGCACTGATTTTTGCCAGTGAAAAACCATTAACCAATTTAGAAATTGTTGAACTCATCAACAATGCTTTTGGTTTTATGGAAGAGCGCATTTTGCCCGAGCAGATTGAAAGCTGTATTGAGGGTATCAGGGAAAAATACCAGAGCGAATTTTACCCTTTTGAAGTTCGCGAAAGCGGCGGAGGATGGCAGTTTCTTACCAAGGTGGAATACTATAAAACACTTGCTCAGTTAAATGGCGAACGTTTCCTGAAACGCTTATCCAATGCGGCTTTAGAAACACTTGCCATCATTGCATACAAGCAGCCAATTACCAAAGGTGAGATTGAAAGTATACGCGGTGTAAACAGCGATTACAGCATACAAAAATTATTAGAGAAAGAGCTTATTGTTATTATGGGCCGCAATGAAAATATGCCGGGCAAGCCTTTGGTGTATACCACATCAAAAAACTTCATGGATTATTTTGGTATTAACTCTGCCGCAGACCTGCCTAAAATACGAGAGGTATTGGCAGAACAAATGATTGAGCCAACCATCATTAATCCCGATCATTTTGCCACACCCATGCAGGAACGTGTGGAAGATGCTTTGCTTGTTGTAGACAGCAACGGCGATTTAATCGTACATCCAGATGCTGTTAATGAAATACCTGACGATACAGGCGCTTCAGAGGAAAACAGTAATGAAGAAACCAGCAATGAAAATGAAACGCCAGAAGTGTAAATTATAAAAAGCCCTTTGCAGAGGGCTTTATTTTTTAAGTGAATTATTTTATACAATCACCCCATATCGTATCTTCGAAATTATGCAGCAGCAATTATCAAAAGAACAACTTATCAGTATCGCCAATCAATATAGCAGCCCGGTGTATGTTTATCATGCGGAAAAAATAGAAGAGCAGCTTAATAAATTAAAAAAAGGGTTCAGCGATTGCAATGCAAAATTCTTTTATGCATGCAAGTCGTTAACTAATATTAATATCCTAAAATTAATGCGCCAGTTAGGTGCGAGCCTTGATTGTGTAAGCATAAACGAAGTTAAGCTTGGCCTGCAGGCTGGCTTTGATCCAGGGCAGATTTTATTCACGCCCAACTGTGTAGATTTTGAAGAAATAGAAGCAGGCAAAACATTGGGTGTGCATATCAATATTGATAATATTTCTATACTCGAACAGTTTGGCAATAAGTTCGGAAATACTTACCCAGTATGCATCCGGCTTAATCCGCATATTATGGCCGGTGGTAATTTTAAAATTTCTACGGGGCATATCGACAGTAAGTTTGGCATATCCATTCACCAGATGCGGCATATAGAAAGAGTGGTAAAAACTACCGGTCTTCATGTGGCAGGTTTGCACATGCATACCGGCAGTGAGATAAAAGATGTAAACGTTTTTCTGCAGGGTTTAGAAGTGATGTTCGAAATGGCACGTCACTTTCCAAAGCTCGAATTTATAGATCTCGGCAGCGGTTTTAAAGTGCCTTATTCTGATGATGACTATGCAACCGATGTTAACATGCTTGGTCAAAAAGTTGCAGAGGCATTTATAGAATATGAAAAAGAGAATGGCAGAAAATTAGAAGTATGGTTCGAGCCCGGTAAATACCTGGTAAGCGAATGCGGCTACTTTATTGTAAAAGCCAATGTGATCAAACAAACAACAGCAACCGTTTTTGTTGGCGTAAACAGCGGCTTTAATCATTTAATCAGGCCCATGTTTTACGAGGCTTATCACCGCATAGAAAATATCAGCAACCCAAATGGTGCCGAAAGAATTTATACAGTGGTTGGCAATATTTGCGAAACAGATACATTCGCCTGGGATCGTAAATTAAACGAAGTACGCGAAGGTGATTACCTTGTTTTTTATAATGCCGGCGCTTACGGTTTCGAAATGAGCAGCAACTTCAATTCCCGTTTAAAACCTGAAGAAGTTTTGGTAAAAGATGGTGCAGTTTTTCTTATAAGAAAGCGTGATGAATTCCAGGACCTGTTGCGCAACCAAATAGAAGTATTGTAAGGTTGCCGTTAATTTAAGCAAAGAATAATTTTGAACCGGGCATCAGTTTTTCATGGCATCGTTCCTTGCGTCGCACTCTTGTACAGCATAGGTTTTTTGAGCAAAGCGAAGATGATCAGTCAGCATAAAAAATTAGTATTAATTCAGGAATTGAAAATCATAAATAATTAAATTCTCACATCGGGAACAGGGCATGATCGAAATAAAAAATATAAAAAAATCTTTCGGCGAAAAGGTAATACTTGAAGACATCAGTGCTATAATGGAAGCCGGCAAATGTAACCTCATTATAGGTTCCAGCGGCAGCGGCAAAACCGTGTTAACCAAATGTATGGTTGGCCTTTTTAAACCTAATGCAGGAGAAATTACTTACAGCAATGAAAACATGCTCGCCATGAATGACGCGGAGCGCAAATTGCTGCGGCAGCAAATCGGCATGCTTTTCCAGGGCTCAGCTTTGTTCGATTCTATGACGGTAGAACAGAATGTAATGTTTCCGCTGGAAATGTTTTCTAAAATGAATTATGCCGAAAGAAAGAAACGCGCCAATGAAGTGCTTGAACGTGTAGAACTAAAAGATGCGAATAAAAAATATCCTGCTGAAATAAGCGGCGGTATGAAGAAGCGTGTAGGTATTGCCAGGGCCATTGTGCTTAATCCAAAATATCTTTTTTGTGATGAACCCAACTCAGGCCTCGATCCTCAAACATCCCTTGTAATTGATAAATTAATTAAAGACCTTACCAGAGAATTCAATACCACTACTATTGTTGTAACCCACGATATGAACAGCGTAATGGAAATCGGCGATCATATTATTTACCTGTATGACGGTAAAAAAGAGTGGGAGGGAACCAACAAAGAAATCATTTTCAACAATAGTGAAAAGCTGAATAGTTTCATCTTTGCTTCAGAGTTTTTGCAGGATGCAAAAGATATGCGTATGCTGGAAATGAAAGGTAAAATTTCCAATGACAGGAATATGGATGACCTGCTGAATTCACCCACTGCACTTGATGAAGATTTTAAATAAATTATACAGACAGCGGAGGATGCGAAAGCTCAATTAATATTCAGCAGTACAAGAGTGCGACGCAAGGAACGATGCCACTTTTACTTGAGCACGGTTCATTCTTCGGCTCCGCTCAGGATTTTTTAAGCTTTGCTTAATATATTTCTTAATTTATAAAGCTCCGGTTTTTTGCAGGCTTTCAATAATACGGTTATAGGTATCGTCATCACTTAAAATTTGCGGTACAAATTTTTCGCCAATTACCTGCTCGTATAATTCAATGTAACGGTTGGAAATAGTTTGTATCCATTCTTCACTCATTGCAGGAACTGACTGCCCTTCTTTGCCCATAAAATTATTTTCTATCAGCCATTCGCGTACGAACTCTTTACTCAGTTGTTTCTGGCGTTCGCCTTTAGCCTGGCGGTCTTCAAAACCATCGGCATAAAAATAACGGGATGAATCGGGTGTATGTATTTCATCCATGAGGTAAACGGTACCGCCAATTTTTCCAAATTCATATTTGGTATCTACAAGTATCAAACCTCTTTTGGCGGCAATCTCTTTGCCCTTTGCAAATAATTGCAACGTGTAATTACAAAGTATCTCCCATTCTTCTGCGGTGGCTAACCCTTTAGCGATAATTTCTTCGGCAGAAATATCTTCATCGTGCCCTTCTGAAGCTTTGGTAGAGGGAGTTATAATTGGGGAGGGGAAGAAATCGTTTTCTTTCATGCCATCGGGCATTTGCACACCGCATAAAACTCTTTTACCCGAACTGTAGGTACGCCATGCATGGCCTGTTAAATTGCCGCGCACCACCATTTCAATTTTAAAAGCATCGCAACGTTTGCCCACTGCCACATTGGGCGCAGGCGTATCAACGAGCCAGTTAGGGCATATATCTTTTGTGGCATTAAGCATATAAGCAGCTACCTGGTTTAGTACCTGCCCTTTAAACGGAATGGGGCTTGATAGGATCACATCAAAAGCGGAAATGCGGTTGCTTGCAACCATAACAAGCCAGTTGTTTCCAATGCTGTATACATCTCTTACTTTGCCTCTGTAAAAAGCGGTTTGATTTGGGAATTGATAGTTTGCCATGTTTCAAAATTACCAGATAAAATTTTATAAGAATAAACTGTTACAGAAATACGAATAGCGATATGCACATTTGTGGAGAATAATAAATTTCATAAATAGTGTAACAATACTTAATTTGTTAATTGAATTACCAAATTTAATGCTTTATGAAAAAAATATCTTCTTACCTGATGCCCTTTGTCGCTGTAATTTTTATTGCTTCAACAGCGTTTGCGCAAACTATTACAACAGTTACCGGAAACGTAAAAGACAGTAAAACCAAAGAATCTTTGGCTGCAGTCTCTGTAACTATAAAAGGTGGGTCATCCGGTGCATTCACCGACGATAAAGGCAATTTTAAATTTACTACAACAAAGGCACCGCCTTTTACACTCGTCATCAGCATCAACAGCTATGAGGCAAAAGAAGTTGAATACACAACATCGGGTCAATCGGTAGATATTGAAATACAACCTTCCTATGCTGTGCTTGATGGTATAGTTATTGGAGCAACAAGAATGCCGACGAGAATTTTAGAAGCCCCCGTTACCATTGAAAGGATAAATGCAGCCAATATCAGGAATGCCCCCGGAGAAAGCTATTATGCCACACTTGGTAATTTGAAAGGGGTTGATGTAACAACCTCAAGCTATACTTTTAAAACTGTAAGCACCCGTGGTTTTAACGGGAGCGGAAACCTGCGTTTTAACCAGTTTGTAGATGGGATGGATAATACTTTACCGGCATTAAATTTTTCTGTAGGAAATGTAATTGGTTTAACAGAACTTGATGTTGATAATATGGAATTGTTAACGGGCGCATCTTCTGCATTATATGGCTCAGGTGGTACAAATGGTACATTGCTTATCAACAGTAAAGACCCTTTTAAATACCAGGGTGTGAGCTTCCAGGTTAAAGCCGGGGTTATGCATGTTGGAGATTCAAGGCATTCTGCTTCCCCATTTTATGACTGGAGTTTACGCTGGGGCGAAAAAGTATCAGAAAAGTTTGCCTTTAAATTTGGGGCCCAGTATACAAAAGCAGACGATTGGCAGGCAGATGATAAAACCAACCTGCTGCGTAATAATGTTATCAGTAATATAATTCCGGGTAGCCGCGAATCAGATCCCAATTATGATGGTGTAAATGTATTTGGTGATGAAGCAAGTTCAGGACTTAAAAGCATTTCGGAAGCAGCAGTTTTAGGCTCAGGGTTAGATGCGGGTACAACCGGGTTTCTTAATTCTCTTCTTCAGGCAGGTTATGATTATGCCACAATTAAAAGTATTGTGGGCCAAAACGCACCTCCCTTATTGCCTTTGCTTCCTTATTATGTAGGATATCGTGGCCCTCAAATTAACCCAACAGTTTATCCTGATATTTATGGCACCCAGGCTGTTAGCCGCACTGGCTATGATGAAAGAGATTTGGTTGACTATGGTGCCCACAATCTTAAATTTTCAGGTGGTCTTTATTTTAAAATCAGCGATAATACAGAAGCCTCTTTAACGGGTAACTGGGGTTCTGGTACAAGTGTTTATACCGGGGCAGACAGGTATTCGCTTAAAAATTTTAAAATCGGACAATACAAACTGGAATTTAAAAGCACCAACTGGTTCCTGAGGGCTTATACCACACAGGAGAATTCCGGGGACTCGTATGCCTCTACGCTAACAGCGCTTGCAGATAACAATGCCTGGCAGCCTAACGGTACATGGTTTGGAACATATGATTATGTATATTCTGATGCACGTTTAAGTAACGCTTCTAACGAACTGGCACACCAAATGGCTCGTGGCGTAGCTGAAACAGGCAGGACTTTACCCGGCTCAAAAGAGTTTAATGATGCATTTAATAAATCTGTAACCACTTCTATCAGTAAGGGAGGCTCGCAATTTGCTGATAAATCTAATCTTTACCAGGTTGAAGGCCAGTTGAATTTAACAAAATATGTAAAAGTAGTTGATGTACTTGTAGGTGCCAGTTACAGGCAGTTCGATCTTAATTCTGCCGGAACAATATTTGTAGATACTGCAGGTCATATCAAAATTGGTGAATATGGCGGTTATTTGCAATTACAGAAATCCTTATTTGACGATGTTTTAAAATTTACCGGCTCCCTGCGTTATGATAAGAGTAAAAATTTCGATGGGCATACTACCCCAAGAATTACTGCATCAATAAAAGTTGCAAAAGATAACCATATACGTTTGTCATACCAGCAGGCATACCGTTTCCCCGATAACCAGGACCAATATATAAAAATAGAAACACCTGGCACCTTATTGATTGGATGTTTGCCGCAATTTAATACCCTGTATAATTTTACCGGTGATCCCGTTTATAATTCCACAAGTGTGGATGCATACAGGAGGGC
>JANXWM010000013.1 GCA_025351145.1 Chitinophagaceae bacterium | reverse complement strand
AATCCCGGTTACATTAACACTTGATGATAAGAAAAGGATACTGGTAATAAGCGGCCCCAATGCCGGTGGTAAAACCGTAACCATGAAAACCATTGGCCTAAACCAGATGATGATGCAGAGTGGTTTGCTTGTGCCGGTGAGCCCGGTATCGCAGATGGGGATTTTTAAACAATTGTTTATTCATATTGGCGATACTCAAAGTATTGAATTTGAACTGAGTACTTATTCATCGCACCTGCTGCACATGAAGCATTTTATAGAGAATGCAAATGGGCGCACCTTATTTTTTATTGATGAACTGGGCAGCGGCAGCGACCCCAATCTTGGCGGTTCATTTGCTGAAGTGATTATGGAAGAGCTTTCAAAAAAGCATGCTTTCGGCATTGTTACCACGCATTACCTTAACCTTAAAGTAATGGCCAACCATACCACAGGCGTAATAAACGGCGCCATGGCTTTTGATGAAGTAAACCTGCAGCCACTTTATAAACTGATCGTTGGTAAACCGGGAAGTTCTTATACATTCTCCATTGCAGAAAGAATTGGGTTGTCAAAACAACTGATTGCCAGGGCGAGACAATTGGTAGAAGAAGATCATTTCCGTTTGGACAAATTGCTCAATAGAACAGAGCAGGACCAGCAAAGAATAGATATTGAGAAAAAAGAATTACAAAAGCTGCTGCAGGAAAATGAAAAGCTCCGCAAAGAAATGGAGATCGTAATAAATAAGGAAAAACACCGGCAGCAGGTAGAACTGCTGCAACACCAGAATAAAATTACTGATGAAAAAATTGCTGATCTTAAGGAAACCGAGCGCAGGCTAAAGCAGATCGTACTGGAATGGCGTAAAAGTGAAAAGAAAGAAGAAGTGATTAACCAGATACAGAACCTGCTGTTTAAGAAAAAAGACCATGCTGTTACTAATAAAATGGCAAAGAAGATAGAATCAAAATACCAGGAAATAAGCACTGCCATTATTGTTGGTGCCAAAGTAAAAATGAAAAAGAATCACCAGGTTGGTGAAGTAAAAGAGATCAGGGGCAAACGGGCAGTTGTGCAAATTGGTTTGCTCCCTATGAGTGTTGATTTAAGCGACCTTGTGGTTGTGGAAGAAAAAATACAGGCTGTTAATTAATTTTTGTAAGCCAAAAGTGCTATCTTTCACATCCCCTAAATCACCTGAAATGGCGAAATACAAACACGTGCTCATAATTGACGATGATCCCCTGACATTATTTGTTACTCAGCGGCTCATGAAAAATTCAGATTTTACTGAACAGGTAACCACTTTTACCAGTTGCTCTGATGCTTTACTTTATCTTGAAAATAATTTAATGGCCAATAGCAGTGAAGCCATCCCGCAAATCATTTTACTGGATCTTAATATGCCTGGCTTAAACGGGTGGGACTTTATGGACAGCTTTACTCAAATGGCCTCTGAAAACACAATGATGCCTGCAATAAATATTTTTTCAGCCACGGTTGAAAAAGAGGATGAAGACAGGGCAATGGGTTATCCATTTGTAAAAAACTTCTTGATTAAACCATTGCTGAGGCAGCATTTCAGTATATTATAATTGAAGGGAAATTTATAAACCTTACACTCCCAAACAACAACACCGGTAATTAATTTCCGGCGTTGTTGTTTTATCAAAGTTGCATTAATCAACTGTATTAATAACCCCATTTTTTCATAATGCCCAAATCCTCTTTGGCACAGGCAAGAGGTGTTTTATCCTGGTAAGATTCCTGTTCTATTATAAAATGTTTGGTGCCGCCCGATTTGCGGCCAAGGTCTACGATCTCTTTTACGGGGATAATGCCCGTAGCAAGAATCGTACTCTCATAACTGCCACCCATTTCGCCTTTACCCGTAGTTTTAATTTCATCTTTTACATGCATCAGTTCAAAACGGCCGGGGTATTGTTTTATAATATCCAGCGCTATGCCACCTGCGTGATACATGTTACCAATATCTAATTGCTGTGCAACCAACGATGCATCAGTGTTTTGAAGAATAATATCAAAAACTTTTACATCGTTCAACTTTTGACTGAATTCAAAGTCATGATTATGGTAACCGAATTTCATTCCTGATTTTTTGCACAGCTCGCCACTTTTGTTAAACACTTCCATATAACGCTTAAGATCATCATAGGTTTTACGGTACTGGTCATCCAGCCATGGGCTTATCACATATTCCTGTCCGCAAATGGCTGCATCTTCCACCGTATATTTCCATATATCGGTAAAATCTTTTTTATCCTCATCCCAATGCTTCGAATTCATTACCGTGTGTCCACTCTTCATTTTAAGCCCCATGCCGTCGAGTGCCTTTTTAAACTCAGTTGCGGTATGGCCATAAAATTTCCGGTCGATATAATTGGCATGTTCTACGTAAACGTAACCCATATCAGCAAGTTGTTTCAGCGTTCCCATAGGGTCTTTCATCATATCGTCGCGAACTGAATACAACTGTATGCCCAGTATTTCCTTTCCCTTTTTAGCTGCAAAAATTTCATTGGAAAACATGGCTGTTCCTGCAAATGCAAGTGCGCCACTTTTTAAAAAAGATCTTCTTGAAGTAGTCATTAATCAATTTATTTATAAGTGAATGGAGAATAATAAAACTGCATTTTTCAGGAAACAATATGTATCGTTTCAATGCAATCGTTGCCACGAATTTAAGTTATTAGAAAAGTAAAAAATTAAAATAGGGATTTATTTTTTTTGAACCGGGCAAAAGAATTTCATGGCATCGTTCCTTGCGTCGCACTCTTGTACGGTTGGATTAC
>JANXWM010000764.1 GCA_025351145.1 Chitinophagaceae bacterium | reverse complement strand
CCCGTGCATACCGTTGAAAAGCAAGGCCATCCTTTGCATATTGTGCCAACACATTCTTTACATATTTTAAAGCCAGCTCCGGTTTGTAAGCAGCATATGCTTTTACGGCAACTGATCCCCACGATAAAAAGATATCGCCGTTTTCATAATTTGGAAAAGGAAATTGCCAGTCATTGCCTTCGCCTGCTGCGTAGCTGTACATGCAAAGCGGCCAAAAGAAAAGTTGCTCTTTCTGCATTTGTGTTTCTACATCATCAAGAATTGTTTTTGTTCTTAACGCATCATCGCAAATACCATAAGCAATGGCCATAAAGTTTACCGGCGTAACCATATTGTTTCCATGAGCTGAACCATCTTTGTCAAGCCAATGGACATAACATTTTTTCTCCTCATCCCAAAAGCCACCTGCTGAAGTTGGCTTATTAAAACTTGCCTTCAACTTCTCAGCAAACTGCTGATAGTATTTTTCCTTCGTTGTATTGCCCAATTGCTTTTCTATATCAGCCCATAAAACAAGCGCATGATACAGCTTGGCATTTACAAAAGCATTTTCATAAGACGCCCATATAATATCTATCCAGTCGCTTCCTCTCTTTTGCGTATGATTGTCCGTCATCATTTCAACAAGGCCATTATTATTGCTGTCTCTTTTCAATATCCAGTCAAGCGCTTTTTCGCAGCTTTGCTGTTGCGTTTTTACCCAGGCTGCATCACCGGTTTGATCGTACAGTTCAGCGACATTGGTAACAAAGTCAGGGTTCGCATCTAACAGGTAACCCCATTGCGCTTCATAAAAACCTTTATCCGTAAATTTATCGGGCATCGCATCTTCATTGCTGTACGCCCATCTTGGCCAAACCCTACCATCGGGTGTAATGGAATTGTCCCGGTAAAAATCAAGGCATTGCTGGTAACCTTTTAAATAATTTTTATCGTTAATAGCAAGACCCATTTGCGCAATATATTGTTCGTGCAGACAAATAGGCCCGTAAGGCGTATGCCAACTGTTTCCACCAAAATGTTCTTTATCAATAACACCAATTCTTGCAATGGTATTCAGTACCGCATTTACCTGTTCGCTATTAATACCAACTAAATTTCCACGGCCAAATTGTTCTTTAAAATCAAAGTAAGCAAGTGTAATTGTTTGACTTGTTTTTCCCGCACTCATGGCAATCGGTGCCCACACATCTGCACTGTCACGTATGAATCTTCTTCTATGTGTACCTGAATCAAAACGTGGCAACATTTCATGCTGTGCAACTGCAATAGTATAAGCTAATTTATCTGCTGCAGTACGGTTGTAATCCATAGCAACCTGCCTGCCTGGAGCATCACAAGAAACAGATAAACCATTCCCTGTTTTGCTGTTCCAGAACTGCGATGAACTGCTGTGTACCCCATAAGTATCCAGCTTTTTATTAAAGAGATAGAACCATGCCAGCCCGCCATAATCCTGGTAAGCACCTTCCCATATATCTATGTTGTTAAACATAAAAACAGGCAGCGAAACCTGCTCCGCAATAATGGCCTTAGACAAAGTTCTGCTGATACCAAACTGGATGTCTTTAGCACTGATATTGAAAGACCAGGTTTCATTAATAGTAAGGTCTTTACCGCCATAAATAATCCCCGAAATGCTGATGATATTGTTTGCAATCTTTACTGAAGGTTCCTTCAAAAGATGCAACGATGAATAAGCCACTTCCTTCGTTCTGATGGCCGAATAAATACCTGAATCACCCGCTATTACCTGCTGACCATTTACCAGCAGTAAGCTTACGTTTACCTTGCTATTATAGTCAAGTGTAACACTAATTTTTTCGTTGCCGAATACGATCTTTTTTGCCCATGCATCATTCTCAATCTTTATAGCCTGTGCAAAACATTCATTGAACGATACCATAAAATAAATCACCAATAAAAGATATAAAGGCAGGCGAACGTTGGTTACCATAGTTGTTGCAGTTTTACAAAAAATGAATGTATGCTTTATCAGCTAAAAGAAAGCTGCAAAGATTTTTTTTATTATGTTTACTGGCAGTAGTTTTTTATGGCGACTTTGTTGTGTCACTCACTTGTACGGTTGGATTATGAATGGGGCTTTATCGAAGCGGGGGAAAGCGTATTTTAATGAGAAATATCTTTTTTGAATTTTACGATTAATTATTGCTGTAAACAGGTTGCCCCTCCGGGGCAATGGTAATATCTTGATTTGGTTATTTCTACAAACAGGTTACGTCGCTGGCGTATTTTGCTGCTGTTATTGCTCTCACCCTGCATCTCACATAGCGTTACCTGCAAACGAAATTTATCTCTTGTTAACGCACTATCTCCGCTTCGATAAAAGTTCCCAAAAGTTATGCAGCACAAGAGTGCGACGCAACAGCCGATGCCATGAAAAATCAACTGCCGGGCTCAAAAAAAATCTACCGCTCTATCCTCCTTATTTAATCCCAAGATCTTTAAGCAAACGGTTCGCTGCATTGTGCCCGGCGCAGCCAATTACCGAACCCGCAGGATGCGTTCCGGCACTCGCCGAATACACTCCCTGCACAGGCGTGGTATATGGCAGACGGTCAGAGAAACCAAAGGTGTTATCGACGTGATGAATATGCCCAAGCGTTATACCAAAATGGCTTTCAATTTTCTTTGGATGCAACGGAAATGTATCGGCCACAAGATCGCTTGTACCAGGCGCAAAACGATCGCATATAGAAAGCAGTTGTTTCACATAACGATCTTCTTCTGCCTCCCAGGTTGTACCAGTTAATTCGTAAGGAACCCATTGAACAAACAACGCTGAATTATGGTGCCCTTCTGCATCCCTGAGCGACGGATCAACCGTTGTATGTATGTACCATTCTATTGTGGGGAAAGGATTTAGTCTGCCTTCTTTTGTAGCATTGAATCCGTCACGGAGGCTTTGCATTACATCCTGCTCATCGGGTAAAAGATGTATTGTGGTACCGTATTGCCCACGGTCTTCTGGCAGACAGGTAAATTTCGGCAAACCTTTCAATGCAAGGTTCACTTTAAATGTTGAACCGGGGCGTTTATAATTTTCAATTCGTGCATTATAAGATGCAGGCAAATGATCCGTTCCAATAAGATTTTGGAGACGAAATGGATCGGCATTTACTACCACCGCTTTTGCATGAACCTGTGATCCATCAACCAAAGTAACCCCTGTAGAAACATCGTTCAAAACATTGATAGAGCTTACTTTTTTCCCGGTAATAATTTCTGCCCCGGCTTTGCGGGCAGCATCTGCAAGTGTTTTTGTAATGGTACCCATACCGCCTTTTACAACCATCCAGGTGCCATCGCTTCCGGGCAGGCGGCACATATTATGCACGAGGAAATTCATACCTGAGCCGGGGGTATCCCAACTTCCAAACAAACCAGAAAAACCATCCGTTACTGCATACATCGCTTTAACCAGATCGCTCTTAAATGCAAAACGGTCGATGTATTCACCCACGGGCTTCCTGCACAGATCAATAAATATTTTTCTTAGTTCGGGGCGAACATAACGATCAGCAGTTTCTTCTATACTGCATGGTTCTTCCAGCCAGGTAGGTGCAATATCATCCCTGATCTTTCCGATTTCTTCCGTCAGCGCCTGGTTGGCCAGCCAGTCATCTTCAGAAAAAAAAGAAATAAACTGGTTGCGCATGGCTTCTTTGTCAGAACCAAACAGCAGATATTTTTTTCCGGTAGTAGGCAGAAAATAATGAGGGTCGCGGCGCATTAACGGCAATTCAATGCCAAGGGTTTTTATTAATTCGGGAGGCATTACACCAAGCAGGTAAGCGCCGGTACTGGTGCCAAGGCTTGGTACTTTTATGAATGGGAATTCAGTTTTTGCCGCACCACCAACCGCATCTTTTTCTTCAATCACCACCACCTTTAAACCCGCACGGGCAAGGAGTATCGCTGATACAAGACCGTTATGGCCTGCGCCTGCAATAATTACATCTACTGTTTTCTCCATGAAATTATTTTTATCCTGAGTTAACAATTTTCAACTTTCTGTTGGTAGGCGAAGCTAACAAAAAACTTGTAAGAAAATTAAAGAGGTTTTATTGTGCATAAAAGAATCAAGAGAGCACTATTCTATACCGGTTAATACCAAATTTTGCAATAGAAATTTTTTGAGCCCGGCAGCAGTTTTTTATAGCATCACCTGTTGCGTCGCACACTTGTACTGCCGAATATAACTGAGCTTTTGAACAGCCCCACAGCCAACTGCAAAATATGGGTTAAATAAAATAATGACAACTAAATCACAGGAAAAAAAATAGAAACAATTGGAGGTATGTGCACCATCTACGCTGCGATAAAAGCTCAATAAATTTCAGAACGTACAAGTGAGTGACACAAGGTACGATGCCATGAAATACAAATGCCTGTAACATAACAATTGAAAAGCTACCGTAATAGAGGTTGATCTTTATCTTTTATTGGCGGCAACACTAACAAGTGAAAATGAAACTAAATATTGCATGCTTAAATATTTTTTTTGACGAACATCTATTTTGTTTTGCTGTATATTGGGCGACGCTAAAAAAAGTTATATGAAAAAAGTTTCTGCAATCAAACTCCGTTATTTCTGTTTGTCATTAATGACCTTGTTTATTTTACTTTTTACTGTATCAACAGTTAAGGCAAATAAACTTTGGCATAAAAGAGCCGATGTTCCTGTTATTATAGGAAGATGGGATATTACGATTGATTTTTCAGGTAAAAAACTTCCGTCCTGGCTTGATGTGCATCATTCAGGATACAAGATGTTAGTGGGAGAATTTGTAGGTACAGGAGGGAGTGCCCGCCCGGTTTCAAAAGTTAATTTTGAAGATGGGAAAGTTAGCTTTTCTATTCCTCCGCAATGGGAACAGGGCGATGGTGACGTATCGTTTAACGGAACAGTACAAGGCGATAATCTTACAGGCACCATTACATACAGCGATGGAAAAACATACAACTTTACAGCAGTGCGTGCACCTTCTCTGGAGCGCAAAGGTGAACCTGTTTGGGGAAAACAGGTTCAATTATTCAACGGTACGGATTTGAAAGGCTGGCATGCAACAGGCGATAATCAATGGGTCGTTGCGAATGGTATTTTAAAGAGCCCGCACTCAGGTGCAAACCTTATAACTGATGAAACTTTTAATGACTTTAAACTTCATGTAGAATTTCGTTTTCCCAAAGGCAGTAACAGCGGGGTGTACCTGCGCGGCCGCTATGAATTGCAGATTGAAGATGATGAAGCCGGGCAGCAGGCAAAAGAACAGTTGGGTGCAGTTTACGGGTTCCTTGCGCCAAGTGTACAGGCTGGCAAAGGACCGGGAGAATGGCAAACATATGATGTAACGCTGGTGGGCAGAATGCTGACCGTTGTATTGAATGGAAAAACTACTATCTGCAACCGTGAAATACCGGGCATTACCGGCGGCGCAATTAACAGCAATGAAGGCGAACCGGGGCCATTATATATTCAGGGGGACCACGGGCCAATAGAATATAGAAACATTTTAATTACCCCAGCAAAATAGGCGTAAAAATACTGTGTTCAAAAGAGCAATTGTTGAACTCACTATTGAATGCGATGCAAGGATAAGCCGAAAAATTTTGTGCCAGTTTATGCAGTATCTACGCTTAGGTAAAAGATCCCAAAAGTTATGCAGTACAAGGGTGCGACGCAAGGGACGATGCTATGAAATACAAATGCCTGTGTCAAAAAAATAAACCCATGTTTTCAATAAGGTCTTCAATAGCAGTAAAATATTTTTCCCGGGTTCATAATATTGTTGGGGTCTAATACATTTTTAATCGATTTCATTACTGCAATTTCCTGTGGCGACCTTGAAAAGGGGAGCCATTTTTTCTTTGTTAAGCCAATGCCATGCTCGGCGGAGACAGAGCTGTGCGTTGATGGTAAAGCTGCATAAACAATTTTTTCAACCAGCTCTTTGGCATCGGTATTTCCCTCGCCGCAATTGATCATTAAATGAAGGTTGCCATCGCCCATGTGGCCAAAAACGTAGTTGTAAACAACACTGAAATTTTGTTTCAATTCAGCATCTACTTTGGCCACATACTGTTCCATTTCAGAAACGGGTAAACTTACATCAAAGTTAAAGATGGGGTTATGCTGCACCAGGATATGATCAATGTTTTCACGTATTTGCCAGAACTGTTTTCTGTCTTCCTGCTGCTGCACAAAAACTGCATCGACTACAATATTGTCGTTGAGTGCAGATTCTAAAAACACTTCCATTTGAAATGGGATAGCACGGTCAGAACCGGCAATTTCAGTCAGCACATACAAAGGGTAATTATCGGGCATCACTTTTTTATTGCCCGAATTTTCGTTGGTAAGCAGGCGGTAAAATGCAGGCCATAAAATTTCAAATGAAGTGAGTTTATCGCCAAAAAATATTTTTGCCCTGTTGAGTAATTCCCTGCTATTCTCAAAATTTTCAAGCGCAATAAAAGCAGTAGAGAAAAATGCAGGGGCTGGATTTAATTTAAGAATAGCACGGGTAATAATACCAAGTGTTCCTTCCGAACCGATAAACAAATGCTTCAGATCATAACCAGTATTGTTTTTTAAAACGGGGTTTAAATTATTGAGGATGGTTCCATCTGCTAAAACCACTTCCAGCCCCAACACAAGATTGCGCATAACGCCATATCGCAAAGCCTGCAAGCCACCTGCATTGGTAGCTATATTTCCACCAATCATACAACTGCCTTTGGCGCCCAGGTCTAAAGGAAAAATAAAGCCACTTTCTTTTACTTTTTGATGTAAATTTTCGAGTATCACACCTGCTTCAACTTCCACAAATTGATTGATGTTGTCAACCTGTTGAATCGCATTCATTCTTTCAAGCGATATAGCAATTTCCTGTGCATTTGCAGTAGCACTATTAACAATATTGGAGAGACCGCCCTACGGAACAACAGCCTGTTTATATTCATTGCAAATTCTTAAGGTTACC
>JANXWM010000742.1 GCA_025351145.1 Chitinophagaceae bacterium | reverse complement strand
GCACCAACCTGCTGGCATTCAAATGCAGTAAGAGTGCAGCTCCGTATACCGTGCAGCTTTATCGCTATGGTGTAGCTTATGGCAGCCCGCTTACAGTAAAAAATACAGCCACTTTCCAAATAGCCAACCTGCCAATTGGTTCTTATTATGCCACCGTGTTTGGCGATGGAGCTACCGGTACAGCCTTTGGCAAATCACCTGTTGTAAGCTTTGTTCCTCCTGTTTCCGGCACAAGCACAACAAATATTACGCAAACATCTGCCAAAACAAACTGGGCTACCATTACCTGCGCCAGGTATTATATTGTGCAGTATCATAAATCCGGCGACAGCGCATGGCTTACAAAGAAATCGACCGGCAATACAGGCAGTGCTAATCTAACAGGGCTGCTTGCCAACACTTCTTATACATGGCGTGTACAGGCTGTTGATACTACTAACAAAATTGTAGCAGCAAGTGCATTTACCGATTCGCTTACTTTCACAACTGCTACACTCTTTGCATCAAACAACGGCAGCGAAAGCAGCGCAATAGCAGCAGGTTCGGCAAAAGGTTTGGTGGTTTATCCAAACCCTGCATCAACACAGTTCCGCATGCAGTTAAACACAGCTAATCCAAACGAAAAAGTTTCGCTGCTGCTTAAAGACATTAACGGCAAAACAGTTTGGAATAAAAACAACACATCAGCTTCTTCATTAACAGGCACCACCGTTGATGTAAGTAAACTGTCACCCGGCATTTATATGCTGCAGCTGATCTATGAAAACAATACCCAGGTTTTATCAACCAAAATAGTTGTTTCCCGGTAGTGGTTACAGGTACTCAACAAAAAAGCCCTTCACCAAAAGTGAGGGGCTTTTTATATATTATTTGCGGAAGGAATTTTTTGAGCCGTGCAGAAGGATTTGATGATTTGATAATTTGGTGATGTGTTTATGTAATACATTATCAAATTTACCCATCATCAAATCATCAAATCAACATCCTTGCGTCGCACTCTTGTACTTACTGTTCTTTATTCAGCCAAGGCTTCTCAGCAATGCGGCAGTGTAAAATGCAGCCAGGTTTTGGGGCAGCCTGCAGCAGCCTCCTGTGCTTTAGTACAAGTGTGCGACGCAACCGGGATGCCCTGAAAAGATTTGCCCGGCGCAAAAAAAACATTGTATTTTTATTTCTGCCGAACATTTAAAACCAACACCATGCATTTACTAAACCCACAGAAAAAAAAATATTTATTCGTTATTCTCTTTTTTTTGTACGGCAGCCTGCATGCACAACCTTCGCAGCTCGAAATATTAAAAGATAATATTAACAAGGCCGCTAACCCAGCAGCCAAACAAAATGCCACAATTGCGTTTTGTGAAAAATGGGATTCTTACAGTCCTGATACTTTGCATAAATACGCCATGCTTTTGAAACAGTTATCTGAAGAGCAAAAAAATGAAAAGGCCGGTTTATATGCAGACTATTATTTAGCCACATGGCTGTATCAGCAAAACAAACTTGATACAGCGATAAAACTTAACATGGTTGTATTTGCGCAGTATCAAAAAGCATTTTCATACGATTCCATGTACGTAAAACTGTTTCGTTTAAATGGCAATATTTTTTTAAGAACAGGAGAATACGATAAAGCACTGCAGGCAGATCTTGATTTTCTAAAACTTGCTGAAGATAAAAAGGATACCTCCGGCATGGTAGCATCAACGATGGGTCTTGGCAACGTGAGCAATAAACTGCAAAAAAAAGAAGAAGCTTTAAAATGGTATTACAGTGCTTTAAACTTAATGCAGAATGATGTTTATAAAAGAAAGTTCAGTTTTATTTATAACAATATTGCCATTGTGCATTATAAGCTGAACAATAAAGACTCGATGTTTTATTTTGTAAAAAAAGGCCTTAGTTATTCAAAGGAAAGCGGCGACCTTACAGATCATGCCAACGCACTTTTTTTGTACGGTGGCATGCTTGCAGAATTTAACCAGCCTGCTGCTGCAGAACAGGCTTTTAAAGAGGGGCTCGAAGAAAGAAAAAAGATCGGCGACATTTATTACGTTATATCTGATATGGCACAGTTTGCTTTATTTTATTTAAATACAAACCAGCCGCAAAAAGGTATTGCACTTTGCCTGGAAGGTTTCGACCTGGCCAAAAAAAACCAGGAGCCCAATATGGATGATTTATACGAATCGCTTGCAAGAAATTACAAAGCCGCAGGTGATTATAAAAATGCCACCAAAACACTGGAAGATTTTTTGGTATTGAAAGATTCTATCTACGGCAAAAATTCTGCAGAAGCACTTGCAGAAATGCAGACAAAATATGATGTTCAGAAAAAAGAAAATACCATTATACAGCAGCAATACGATCTTACAAAGAAAAATTATTTTATCTACGCATCGGCAGGCTTGCTGGCTGCCACTGTTTTAATTGCTGTGGCATTCTTTAAAAACCGCCAAAAAAACCAGCGTTTAAAAATGCAGGAAGTACTGCTGGAACAAAAGAAAAAAACCACGCAGGCCGTAATGCAGGCAGAGGAAGATGAACGCAAAAGAATAGCACTGGAACTGCATGACAGCGTGGCCCAAAAAATGGTTGTTGCCAAATTAAACCTTGAAGCATTTGAAAGTGACCTGCACAACCTTACCCCTGAGCAAAAAGATGTGTACAATAACATTTTTTCGCTGGTAAATGAATCCTGCGCGGAGGTTAGGGAACTTTCGCACAGCATGGTACCGCAGGCATTCTTCAAGTCTGGTTTAACCGATGCAATAAAAAGCCTTACCGATAAAATTGAAAACAAAAATCTCCACGTAACATTCAGTGCAGCAGGCGACCTAACCAATCTTGACCAAAATTCAGAATTGATGATTTACCGCATTGTTCAGGAATGTATTCAAAACGTTTTAAAACACGCAAAAGCAAGCAGGCTCGATATTGCGCTGATAGCAGAAAACAACGAACTCGATATAACTATTGAAGACAATGGCACAGGCTTCGATGCCTCGCTAAAATCAGAAGATGGTTTAGGAATGAAAAATCTTTATTCAAGAATAGAATATTTAAATGGCAAAATAGATATAACAAGTGCGCCCGGTAAAGGAACCGGCATTGCACTATTTATACCCATGAACGGTAAAAATGAAAGCTGAATTTACCCTAAGCATAATTGGCGCACTGCATATCTGCAGCCAAATTATTTTATGATACTGCAGATGCCCGTTGATACAGAGATGAACGGATTGCGACGCAACAGGCGATGCCATAAAAACCAATGCCGGTATCATAAAAATTTTATCATTCCATTCAACTGCATTAAAAACAGTTAATGAATTCTTATTATTAACCGGGCTTAAGATCAATACTGATCGTTCCTTGCATCGCACTCTTGTACTGAGGTAATATGAGGCATCCAAGTCTGCACTTTTTGAAATACTTTTGTTATGCAGGTTTTTAAAATTACCGTTATCAACAAAGAATCCAATATAATACGAATTGCAATTACCGATGATCACCGCATTGTAATTGATGGCTTAAAACTGGTTCTTAAAACAAAGAAGAACCTGTTTGTTGCAGCCGAAGCTACATCCGCAGCAGAGATGATAGCACTGCTTAAAAAAACGCCTGTTGATATTTTACTTACAGACATAATGATGCCGCAAATAAACGGCTTCGAATTAAGTATGCTGGCAAGAAAAGAATTTCCCGATTTGAAAATCCTGGCACTTTCCATGAGCGAAGATGGGGAGATGATTGTAAAAATGATTGAGCAGGCAAAAGTGGATGGTTATATACCCAAAGCATCCGGCAAAAACGAATTAATAGATGCCATTGAAACGATTATAACAGGCAACAAATATTTCTCTCCGCAAATTCTTGAACAATACGAAGTTTACAAAAAACTGAAGAACGATAACGAAGTATTTCATCTTACCACACGCGAACTGGAGATTATTGAATGCATCATGCAATATTTCAGCAATAAACAGATAGCAGACCACTTATTCATCAGTGAACGTACTGTAGAAACCCACCGCAAAAACATATACCGTAAAACAAATACCAAAGGCGAAGCAGCGCTGATAGAATTTGTAAAAAAGCATAAATTATTCTCCTGAAACATATACCACAACTGTATTTTATCTGATTTTAACTCCTGATATTTACCCAAGGTTGGGTATTGTTTCCCGTACTGTGTACGCATAGCTTTGTATACTAAAATATAATTGTTCCTACAACTGCAAAACACAATTCTAATTAAACATAAAAAACAAAAAAATGCGTACCAAAATTTTACTAACTGCTTTGCTCTTTAGTTCCTTAATCTGGAACACAGCCAAAGCAACCGAAACCGAACCAAACGATTCAAGAAACACAGCCGACATACTCGCACTTAACGGCAGCGATAATGGCTCCATAAGTCCGGCAGGCGACCAGGATTGGTGGGCTGTGGCCACCAATGCAGACGGGCAACTTAATGTAACCCTTACGCTTACCTCCGGTATAAGCACCTACATTACTTTGTATGATAATAACGGTACCGTCCTGCTCGCTCAAAGCCAATCCAATACTACTTTTACTATCAGCAAAGATGGATTGGCGGTAGGTACTTATTATATACAGGTAGTTTGCTATTTTAATACACAGACCACCGGTTATACACTTTCCAATACACTTACAACCATAGCTCAGGCTAATGATCCGGAGCCTGACAGCACGAGAGCAACTGCACTCGCACTTCCATTAAATAGCACCACTACAGGCCATATAGGTTATTATTATAACAATCACCGTGATTCAATAGATTTTTACAAGGTAACCACAAATAAAGATGGCTTGCTGCAATTAAAACTGACACCTGTAAACGGTACAAGTACATACCTTACACTATATGATAATGATGGTAGCACTGTATTGGGACAGGCTCAATCGAATGTTCCTTTCTACGTTACCAAAGATGGCCTGGCGCCGGGAACTTATTACGTTCAGATCAACACTTACTATAATAACCAGTTTGCACCCTACACGCTTACCGATAGCTTATTTGCGCCACCTGTGCCCAATGATGCAGAACCTGACAGCACAAGGGCAACCGCACTTTCAATAGCGTTAAACAGCAGCACAAATGGCCATATTGGGTATTATTATAAAAATCATCGTGATTCAATAGACTTTTATAAAATAACAACTACGCAAGATGGTTTGCTACAGTTAAAATTAACACCAAACGGTGTAAGTACCTATGTTACCTTGTATGATAATAATGGCACTACCGTATTGGGTCAGGCTCAATCGAATGTTCCTTTTTACGTAACTAAAGATGGATTGGCTCCGGGTACTTATTATGTTCAGGTCAACACTTATTATAACAACCAGTTTACAACTTATACGCTAACAGATAGCTCATTTGCAACGACCCTTGTCAATGATTTAGAACCTGACAGTACGAGGGCCACTGCACTTACACTTGCGCCGAACAGCAGTACCACCGGCCATTTAGGTTATTATTACAACAATCACCGTGATTCATTGGATTTTTATAAAATAACAACTACACAGGATGGTTTAATACAATTAAAATTAAATCCAAACGGTGTAAGTACTTATGTTACTTTGTACGATAACAATGGCACCACCATATTGGGTCAGGTTCAATCAAATGTTCCTTTTTATGTTAATGCTGATGGATTGGCGGCAGGAACTTATTATGTTCAGGTAAACACTTATTATAACAACCAGTTTACAACTTATACACTTACCGATAGCTTATTTACTTATGCCAATGCTGGTGATGCTGAACCAAACAACAAAGCATACCAGGCCAAAACAATGCCGGCCAATGGTACAGTAACCGGTCATATTGGTTTCTATTATAATAATCAAAGGGATAGTTCTGACTGGCATAAAATAAATTATACAGGCACTGGTGCATTAACTGTTACCTGTAATTTTGAAACCATCAAAAATGGTGGTTACCCATTTGCTTACCTGCA
>JANXWM010000640.1 GCA_025351145.1 Chitinophagaceae bacterium | reverse complement strand
CGCCCTCACCGATCTCCGCAACCTGCGCAGCCAGCTTCATGCAGACTTTTATACATTGATTCAACAAACCACTGCTAACAAAATTTACGATGATGAAGCACTGCAGTTATCCGCCTTATTAAAAGGCATGCAGGCTCAATTTGATGCTGGTAATATTGCGCAAAAAGATTTTCTCAGGGTTCAGGCACTTACCATTTCTCTGCAGCAGGATATTACTGATTTAAAAAAACAAACAGAAGATACAGAAGCAGATATAAGAACCATATTGCAGATTGGCAACAATACATTTGTTCAACCGCTTGATGATAACAACAGCGAAGTGCAGCTTGACGCTAACCTTGAGGCAATCATCGACAGCGCCAAAGCAAATAACCCTTACTATCTTTTGCAGCAGGCGCAAAATATTTATCAGCAGCAAAACCTTGTTTATCAAAAAGCGTTGCGCAGCCCTGATGTAAACATAGGGCCGGAGTTTGACCGTAATAGCAATTTTGCACCAAATTACTTTGGCTTGTCGGTCTCCTTGCCGCTGCCTGTTTTTAATAAAAATCAGGGCAATATAAAAGCGGCGGGCTTTGCTGTTCAGCAGCAGGAAGCGGTTACACAAAATGCATCAACGCTGTTGAGCAACAACATCATTACGGCTTATAACAAACTTCAACTTTCACTACAGCAAAACAATGCGGTACAAAAAGATTTTTACACCAAATACCAAACGATGTTTCAGAATATGCTGCAGAGTTATAAGCAAAAGCAAATCGGGTTGCTTGAGTTTCTCGATTTTTTTGAAACATATAAAGATGCCCAGCTTAAACTGCTTCAGCAGCAACTTAACCTTCATCTGTCTGCAGAAGAATTGAATTACCAGGCAGGGACAGATGTAATTAAATAACCACAAAAGCAGAAAATGAAAACAAAAAATATATACTGGCTCATCGTTGCAGTCCCGCTTATATTATCAGCGTGCAACCAGGAAGAAACTGTAACGGCAGACCCACCCAAACAGTTTTGCCTGAGCGATACAATGCAAAATATGATCGCCATAGATACCGCAGGCATCTGTCGTATAGAAGACCAGTTACAATTAACCGGCGAAATAAATTTTGACGAAAATAAAGTGGTAAAAATTTTTCCGCGCAGCAGCGGTCAAGTAATAGAATGTAACGTGAGCCCCGGCGATAAAGTGCAGGCAGGGCAGCAACTTGCCGTTATCAAGAGCGCAGATGTAGCAGGCAATTACGCAGACCTGTCCGGCGCAGATGCGGATATTGCGATTACAAAAAGGCAAATGGATAATGAATCTTCGCTCTTTAAAAACGGCATAGTAAGCGAAAAAGAATTTGAAGAAGCAAAGCAGGATTATCAAAAGACCTTGGCTGCAAAAACTAAAATTGAATCGGTGATAAATATTAATGGCGGCAGTCATTCTTCGGCAGGTGGTACATATACCATCACTGCACCGGCAAACGGTTATATCGTGGAAAAAAATATAAACGCCGGCAATTTTATCAGGCAGGATATGAATGAAAACCTCTTCACCATTTCTGATCTTAAAGATGTTTGGGTAGTTGCAAATGTTTTTGAAACAGATATTCCGCGCATACAAAACGGGCTCAGCGTAAAAATAAATACACTCGCTTATCCCGATAAATTTTACAACGGAATCATCGATAAAAGCAGCAATATGCTCGACCCTGTAAACAAAGTAATGAAGGTGCGCATCCTGCTTCAAAATCCCGATATGCAGTTAAAGCCCGGCATGTTCGCAAACGTAACCGTTACGCACCAGTTGGACAGCAGCGCCATTTGCATTCCCACCAATGCAGTGGTGGAAGATAATGGCCGCAGTTTCGTAATTGCTTACAACAATAACTGCGATTTAAAAGTGCAGGAATTAAACGTACTAAAAGTGGTTGGCGATAAAACATATATCAACAGTGGCGTAAAACCAGGCCAAAAAATTATTACAAAAAATGAGCTGCTCATTTATAACCAGTTTGCTGATAAATAATGGAGAGGAATTTTTTGGACCGGGCAATTGAACATCTATGAATCGTCCCTTGCGTCGCACACTTGTACGTTCAGCACAACAGGCAACAAGGCAACAGGCAAAGAGTTAATACAATATTTTCATTGTTCACTGTTCGTTGTTCACTGTTCATTTGCATTCATCTGTACAAGAGTGCGACGCAACAAAAGCTTCATAGTAAATCAGAAAGCCCGGTCAATAAAAATTGCATTTTAAGAATAAAAAAATTGTCAGTAATGTTTAGAACATACAAATATGAATAAGCTAATCAAACAAATTATATATTTCTCTTTACGGCACCGCTACCTTGTTTTCTTTTTAACTGCAGTGCTTGCTGTTATTGGTTTTGTGAGTTACAGAAACACACCCATTGAAACATTTCCTGATGTTACCAATACACAGATCATCATCATTACACAATGGCCGGGGCGTAGTGCCGAGGAGATAGAAAAGTTTATTACTATACCATTAGAAACAGTGCTGAACAGCGTACAGAAAAAAGTAAACCTGCGTACTACTTCATCTTTTGGCCTTAGTTATGTGCGCATTATTTTCGATGATGATGTGGATGATGCTTTTGCAAGGCAACAGGTTTTAAGCAGGCTCGGCAACGCAGACTTACCAGACGGCATTAAGCCGGAGATAGAACCGCCTTACGGGCCAACCGGCGAAATTTACCGCTACACTTTAGACAGTAAAACACGCAGCATACGCGACCTGAACACCATTCAGCAATGGTTGCTCGACAGGCAGTTTAAATCCATTCCCGGTGTTGCAGATGTGAACAGTTTTGGGGGCGAAGAAAAAAGTTACGAGATAAGTGTTAACCCCGATTACCTTAACAAGTACGGGCTTACTTCGCTTGATGTGTATGATGCTGTAGCAAAGAGTAATGTAAATGTTGGCGGCGATATAATAGAAAAAAACGGGCAGGCTTATGTGGTTCGCGGTATTGGCCTGATCAACAGTATTGATGAAATAAACGATATCATTATCACCAAAATAAACGGTGTTCCTATTCTTGTAAAAAACGTTGCCAATGTTATTGAAACCGGCAAA
>JANXWM010000391.1 GCA_025351145.1 Chitinophagaceae bacterium | reverse complement strand
CAATGAATGGAAGAATTCCATTCATTGGCGCTTTGTTTTTATTTGTGTGCAGCAAGTTTGCGCATTTATTATTGAAAGCATAAGTATAGCAATAAGGTGATATGTTGTTTGCTGAATATTTATATGCAGTACAAGAGTGCTCCCGAAGCTTCGGGAGCAAGAATGCTTAAGTGCTATTCTTCAGCCGTGGTCAATAAAAATCCTGGCTATCTTATAAGCACGGTTGTTCCTTTAAGGAAAATTTTTTGACTTGTTTCTGAATCGGTGTATTGAAGAAACCAAACGTAAACGCCTGATGGCTGGGCTGAACCTTGAAAACTGCCATCCCACTTGTGTGTCCAGTCTTTTGTTTCGAATAATTGCTGGCCATATTTATTGAACACTTTAAATTCAAGGTTACTGGCTTTATAGGCATTTAAAGGATACAGATAATCGTTGCGGCCATCTTTGTTTGGCGTAAATGCAGTGGGTACCGCAATGTAGCAGTTGTTTACAACCTTGAGGTATTTAAGGCTTGTATCTGTACAATTTTTATCGCTTGTAACAATAAGCCTTACCGGGAATGTCCGCTCTTTATCTGATGGTGGGTAAACCTGTGCCGGCGGGTATTGAAGTGTGCTTGTATAACCGTTGCCAAATACCCAGTTCCACGAAAGTATGGTGCCTTTGCTGGTATCTCTAAAGTAAGCAAGATCATTTGGGCAATAAACAGAAGGCCCTGTATATGCAGCCCTTAATGTATCGTGGTTAAGGTATAATTTAAGTTCAGTAGAATCTGTACAAAAGCCATTGCTTACCCAAAGCTTTATGCTTTTATCTCCAAAAGTAATATAGTAAGCCCTGGGGTTTTGAACGGATGTGTACAGCCTGTCATCAAACGTCCAGTACCATTGGTTAACTCCATTTGCCCCATCGTGATAGAGATAAATAGAATCTTCGCGGCAACCTTCAAAAAGATCGTAAGTAAAGGTGGCACTCACGGTATCTTTTACAGAAAAATCAATGGTTGCCGGGGTTGGTGTTTCTAATCCGCATTCATCAATTATGCTGTTGCCGTCGCTGCCTTTTAAAAGGGTAATGGTATACGTGCCTGCGTTAACGATTGGCGAAGCAAGGTTTAACGTAATAGAACTGGTAAAATCATTGGCACAGCTTCCTTCAGCCGAAACAATCGTTACAGGGGAAGGGCCGGTAATCTGGAAGTCGCTTCCATCCTGGGCAATAGAAGTGCAGTTAATATTTTTCTTAAAGATCAGGCTTAAATAATTTGGCGCACATGCTACTGGTGCTATACTGTCAAACGGGGTGGGCTGCCTTCCAAAAACAATAAAAGGAATAGTGTTGCCAACAGGGATAGTTTGGTTGCAGTTATCAAAAATGGTATTATCATCTGTACCATTTTTAGCAGCAAGTATATAATTGCCGGGAGCAAGGGCTTCGCTTAAATTGAGTATAACAGAATCCATATCAAACCCGCTGCTGCAGCCAATGCCCACAGCTGAAGTAATGGTTACGGCCGAGCCTGAAATAGTAAAATCGCTGCCATCAACAGCGAGTGAATTGCACCGCATTTTCTTACTCAGCTTAACCCTTATCTGTGTGCCATCGCAACTGGTGCTTGCGCTTTTAAAATCGGGGTCAACCGGGTCTGTAATGCTTGCAGTGCCACCTCCAAAAGAAAGTTTATAACCATTCGGTGTCGGTGAAAAATGACTTATCATTAAAAGATAAGTATGATCTTTTTGAAGTATAGGGCTTTTACTGAATGTTGATACCAAATCTGCAGGTATGGACCCACATTCAATATTATGCAATGCTGTTTGGGAAGTACCTGTGTTTCCATAAGTTCCCGCCCAGTTGGCTACAACGAATAAATCTACATTTGTATAAATGTCATTTGGGTTGTGCCCGGTTATATCAAAAATCTGCCAGTCATAATCTTCATCTTTATTATCAGGAACAATTAAAAATCCAAGCGTGCCCGAAGTGAAACAGGTGAAACGGTAATAGTATGGATTTGTATCAGGATAGTTGCCGCAACCAACAGTAGGAATATTACTATTTGCGCAATAGGGTACGGTAGTCTGTTTAAAAGTATCTACACCACAAACCGGAAATGCAGTCGATGGCGTTTGGCCAAGAGTAGTACAAGCCTGGCATACTGCTGCATTCCCGCTTAAAACAAATGCGCTTAAAATAAAAAGCTGTTTTAGTACATGCATAGTTTGGTGGTGTGCTTACTTAAAGACCAAATAAAGTATTAGAACGTTGCAATGCCTTAGCTTATTTTTAAAAAAGCAATACCGAAAAGCAATAAGTAAATTTATTTGTTGCCTGGCTTAATAATTACTATAAAGCTTTTCTTGCGTCGCACACTTGTACGTTCAGAAGATGATTGAGCAATATGCAACCCCGCCTCGGTATTAAGAACAGATTGTATTGCTAAAGCCTGACTGCACATTGCTGATAATTGTTATACAGTACAAGGGTGCGACGCAAGGAACGATCAATAGAATTCCTTCTGCCTGGTACAAAATCTTTTATTTAACCGGAACCATCTTTAAGCATACCGGCTGCGGTACATCTATTTTTACGCCACTATCCTGCAGCAGCCCAAAGTTTTTGTTGATGATAAATATCTGTATGCTGTTGCTGTCGCGGTTGGCAACTAATAAAAACCTGCCTGTGGGGTCAATCATAAAATTGCGTGGGTGCATGCCTACGGGCTGGTGACCATTTTCTGCAAGCTTGCCATCGCTGGAAACTTTGTACATGGCAATATCGTTTGCCGTGCCGCGGTTGGTGGTATAAAGGAATCGGCCATCAGGTGTAATATGAATATCGGCACTGCCTTTATCGCCTTTTACGTTTGTGTTATCTGAAACAATGGTTTGTATTTCAGTGAGTGCGCCATTGTTATAAGCATACACAATTATATTACCCGATAATTCATTGACGAGGTAGGCAAATTTTCCATTGGGATGAAAAGTGAAATGGCGCGGACCGCTGTTATCAGGAACCTCATAATATGGCGGCTCCATTGCAGTTAACGGCGTGGTTGCATCTGTTGAATTAAACGTGTAGCGGTACAGCCTGTCGTTACCAAGGTTGGCAACAAAAAGATTTTTTTCATCCGGCGAAAGCACTGCACTGTGCGGATGCGGCATTTCCTGCCGCGTTACGTTTACACCATAACCCTCATAAACTACATTTTGTGCAACGGGCAGCAAAGAACCGTCGGCATTGGTTTTAAGCACGCTTAAATTGCCGCCGCTGTAATTGGTAACAATTACATTTTTGCCGGTTGAATCAACGGTTACATAACAGGGATCATCACCACCGCTTGATTGTTTATTTAAAAACTTTAATTCACCTTTTGTTTTATCAAGGGCAAAAGCGCTTACTTCTCCGCCTTTATCCCCATGGTTTTCATTCACTGCATACACATATTTCTGATCTTTCGAAATGGCCAGGTAACTCGGGTTTTCAACTCCTTTTGCGGTACTTACCAAAGTAGCTTCGGTTCTGTTTGGGTTAAAACGGTACACATAAATGCCTTCACTTTTTCCGCTGGTAGTATAAGTGCCTACCAATAAATACTGAATCGGGTTTTGTGCATGGGCAAAGGATACAGCGAACACACAAAAGACAAGCAATAATTTTTTCATCAGGAACTATTTTTATAAAGTGTTTTGAATATGAAAGCCGAAGATAAATGATTAAGGTAAAAAATTTGAGTTAAGGTTTTTTTGAGCCGGGCTAAGGAATAAGGATGAAGCTTCTCTTGCGTCGCACTCTTGTACTTTCTGATTATACAGCAGCTATAAACTGACCTCATTTTATACATTTTCGCAATTGTTTAAACCTTTTAGTTTTTTTGCTGCAAATTGATACGCTGTACAAGTGAGTGACACAAGGAACGATGTCATGAAATCCTAAAGCCCGCAACATAATACTTACGCACACAAAAGAAAGCCCCACAAAATTGCAGGGCTTCTATAAAAAATGAATGAAGAATTTATTGGATAACTAATTTGTTTGTACTTGAAAAATCATCGCCGGCAATTTTTACGAAATACATTCCTGGCGAAAGGTTGGGCAGGTTTATCTGCAGCATGTTATTGTTCATATTATAAGTTGCTAATTGTTTTCCGGCGGCAGTAAGTAATATTATTTTTAAAGGTTTACTATTATTGCTTACTGTTATAGTTACTATATTTTTTGCAGGGTTTGGCGAAATGGATATACCTGCAGGCTTAAGTGAATGCGTTGTATTTTGTTTACTTGCGTTAGCATTACTGCTTGCAAAAGCGGCAGGAGAAGGGGGCGGTTCTGTAAAATCAGCTTTACCATCGGTATAACTGTAGGAACTTCCCTGCGATGCATAAATGCCTAAACCTCTTTTAGCAAATGCTTTCCATATCAAAGAACTGTAAGCTCCTCCATAAAGCAAAGTGTCTGCTTTAAGAATGGCGTTTCTGCCATCAACAAAACCAGGGCTGCACGGTTGCAATTTCATGCCAAGCATTACCAGTTTAAGGGCAATAACATTGCCACCGGGCCTGTTACTTTTATACAGGTCGCCTTTAACACCCTCCTGTTGTATAATATTCCATGTCATCTCCCACAAAGTAGTACACCATATTTCTCCAATGGTATGTACTTCTCCACCGGTTGAAGACATGAGTGCATAAGTCCACGGGTTAATTGACATATCGTTGAGTATGGATAAGTACGTATACCGGCACCATCGGTGGGCTCCCCTATAGCATAAGTGCCAATTGATGTAGGTCTTGCACCGTCGTTAATGGTTCCTGTGCCCCATCTTTTTGTTAACATTAATGCCAAATAATCACTCCATCCTTCACCCATTTGCTCAGCATTGCTAAGACAGGAAGTATTATTGGGGCCGCCGGTTAATCTGTTGGAAATACCATGCATATACTCATGAGATATTATGCCATTATCAAGATCACCATCTATCTGTGGAGTAGGATTGAAACTTGCGTTTACAGTAATACCCTTGTTGAGATAGCTTTTTAATGAATCAGCATCAACGGTTGCTATAAATACGGCAGGTATAGTAATTGTATTATCGGTACCGCCCATACGCACAAGACCACTGCTGTCAGCATCAGTTAATATATTACCTACAATAACTCCAATGGCACCATAAATTTGTGCGTTTTTTACTTTACTTGTAAACGAGTTATGAGCGTCATCGCACCCCCTTCTGTCAATATAAACAATTTTGCCTGCAATTTCGCCGGGCTTGTATGGTGCACCACATGCTGCATGTTTTGTGGAGTCTGCAAAATCCCTGTAGTAAACTACATCTGAAGTAATGCGCCCTATTGAATTAATTTTATTTTGTGTACTAAACGCACCTTCCAAACAGGCTTTATAACCAGCATAGTCAATAGGGCTGTTAACAGAAAGTATTTTTGAT
>JANXWM010000581.1 GCA_025351145.1 Chitinophagaceae bacterium | reverse complement strand
GTAAGCGTTCCTCTTGTCATTAATAACTGCTTTCCTATTTCAACGATCTCGATCAGTTTTGTAGGGTCATTATCAAGGTCAACCATGTTGCCTGCTTCTTTTGCAGCAGCGGTTCCGCTGTTCATTGCAACGCCAACATCGGCCTGTGCAAGTGCAGGTGCATCGTTGGTACCATCACCCATCATGGCTACAAGCTTGCCGCCTTGCTGTTCTCTTTTTATATAGTTCATTTTATCTTCCGGTTTGGCCTCGGCAATAAAATCATCAACACCTGCTTTCTCTGCTATAAACCTTGCTGTTAAAGGATTATCGCCTGTAACCATTACAGTTTTTACGCCCATTTTACGCAAACGTTCAAAACGTTCCTGTATGCCGGGTTTAATAATATCCTGCAATTCTATTACGCCAAGGACCAAATTATTCTGGCTCACTACCAATGGTGTTCCGCCATTATTTGCAATGGCTTTTACACGTTGTGCTGTTTCTTCAGGAAAAGGATTACCTGCTTTTGTAACGATATTCCTGATAGAATCGAAAGCTCCTTTGCGTATCTTTAAACCACCCGGCAAATCAATTCCGCTGCTTCTTGTTTCGGCAGTAAATTCTATAAACTTAGCACCGTTCGTATTGAATGAATTAATATTCAAATTTGCGAGTTCAATAATGCTTTTCCCTTCGGGCGTTTCATCTGCAAGCGATGATAATACACATGCTTCAGTGAACGAAGCAATATCAATACCATTGGCCGGCCAAAAATTCGTTGCCTTTCTGTTGCCGATGGTGATGGTACCAGTTTTATCTAACAACAATGTATCTAAATCACCTGCTGTTTCAACTGCCTTACCGCTTTTGGTTATTACGTTTGCACGCAATGCCCTGTCCATACCTGCAATACCGATGGCGCTTAACAAACCGCCAATCGTTGTTGGAATTAAACAAACAAACAAAGAGATAAAAGCTGAAATGGTTATCGGTGTATTTGCATAATCACCAAAAGGTTTTAGTGTTACGCAAACTATGATGAACACCAAAGTAAAACCTGCCAATAAAATAGTTAATGCAATTTCGTTCGGTGTTTTTTGACGGCTTGCACCTTCTACCAACGCGATCATTTTATCAAGAAAACTTTCGCCTGGCTCTGTGGTAACACGAACTTTAATTCTATCGCTTAACACTTTGGTACCACCGGTTACAGAAGATTTATCGCCGCCACTTTCTCTTATTACCGGGGCGCTTTCACCAGTAATGGCACTTTCATCAATAGTGGCGATGCCTTCAATTATTTCGCCGTCCATTGGAATAATGTCACCGGTTTCGCATAAAAATATATCTCCTTTTTTTAACTGCGAAGAAGGAACAATTTTCAGCTCATTCACAAATATTTCACCAACGGCCTGTATCCATTTTGCGGGTGTTTCTTCTCTTGTTTTTCTTAAACTGTCGGCCTGTGCTTTGCCTCTTGCTTCTGCGATGGCTTCAGCAAAGTTGGCGAAGAGCAGCGTTAAAAAAAGTACGCCGAATACAATTAAATTGTATGCCAGGCTGCCCTGCATTTTTTCTCCTGTTAATATCCAGATGCATACACCGAGCATTACCGCTGTTCCAATTTCAACAGTAAACATTACAGGGTTGCGGAACATGATACGTGGATCTAATTTTACGAATGATTGTTTAAGTGCTTCCTTAACCAGCGAAGACTCAAACAGTTTATTTGATTTATTCTTTGACATGATTTTTTTGTTTATCAACTTTTGTAATGCTATTAAACTTCTGTTGTGTCACTCACTTGTACGTTCATATCTTTATTGAGCTGCAGGCTGCCAGGTTTCAATCTTCGCTTCGGTAAAAGCTGCTGTTATATTCAACTGTACAAGTGTGCGACGCAAGGAACGATGCCATGAAAAATTATTGTTCGGTACATAATCCTTCTTAGGCTTTCGCTCATTATTTCATACCGAAATATTCCGCAATCGGCCCAAGCGTTAATGCCGGGAAAAACGACAACGCGGCTATAATAAAAATGACGGCGAAAACCATGATTGCAAATGTGGACGTGTCGGTTTTTAAAGTACCTGCACTTTCGGGTACATACTTCTTTTTTGCAAGAATGCCTGCTATGGCAACCGGGCCAATGATTGGTAAGAAACGGGCCAGCAGCATTACAATACCGCAAGTGATATTCCAGAACGGAACACCATCGCCCAAACCTTCGAAACCACTGCCGTTATTGGCTGATGACGATGTGTACTCGTACAGCATTTCGCTAAAACCATGATTACCGGGATTGTTGAGCCAGCCTGCATATTGCGCAGGATCGTGTGCATATAAATAAGATGAAATAGAAGTAGCAACAAGAATTAAAAACGGGTGAAGCAACGCAATAATGGCCGCAATTTTCATTTCTTTTGCTTCAATTTTTTTACCGAGAAATTCAGGTGTTCTGCCCACCATTAAACCACTTATAAAAACAGCGATGATGATGAAAATATAGAAGTTTAAAAAGCCCACACCAACGCCACCGTAAAATGAATTGATCATCATACCAAGCAAACAGAACATACCGGTGAGCGGTGTAAAACTATCGTGCATTGCATTAACAGAACCGTTGGATGTAACTGTTGTTGTAATACCCCAGTATGCAGATGCAGCGGGGCCAAAACGAACTTCTTTACCTTCCATGCTGCCAAGATTTTGCGTAATGCCCATGTTGTGTATAGCAGGGTTGCCTTTCATTTCAAAATAAACGGAAGGCAGCAACAGTAATAGAAAACCAATCGTCATTACACCGAAAACCATCCATGCAAATCTTTTTCTTTTGAGCATAAAACCAAGAGCGAAAATCATGGCAATGGGTATAAGTATAATGCATATATTTTCAATGATGTTGGTAAAGTAATTGGGGTTCTCCAGGGGATGCGCAGAGTTTACACCAAAGAAACCACCTCCGTTTGTACCTACCTGTTTAATGGCGATCATAGCTGCAGCAGGGCCCCGGCTTACATTTACTGTATCGCCCTGCAATGAGATGTATTGGTCTTTGCCTTCAAAGGTCATTGGTGTACCATTCCATAATAAAATAACAGCAACAACAATACTCATTGGCAGTAAAACCCTTGTACAGCTTTTAATAAAATAGTTATAGATGTTGCCAAGTTTATCGGTACTTTTTTCTTTCATTGCTTTAAACACAACCGCGCATGCAGCCATACCAATGCCCGCACTGATGAACTGAAAGAACATGAGTATCAACTGCCCCAAATACGATACACCGCTTTCGCCTGAATAGTGCTGCAGGTTTGTGTTTGAGACAAAACTTACGGTAGTATTGAAAGCAAGATCGGCACTCATAGAAGGGTTGCCATCGGGGTTTAAAGGAAGCCAGCCCATGTTCATTAACACGAGCATTGAAAAGAGGAACCACACAAGATTAATAACAAGTAATGCAACAAGGTTTTGCTGCCATGTCATTTCTTTTTCGGGTTTAATGCCGCCAGCTTTAAAAAACAATTTGTCGAGTGGATTTAAGATTGCATCCAACCATGTTTTATCGCCGTTGTACACTTTACCAATATAACGCCCAAGCGGAATGGCAAGCAGTACTGTTACGATAAACATAATTACGACACCTGTAATTTCTGTATTCATTTTCTTTTAATTTAATTTCTTTAACAGGGTTTAAAATTTTTCTGGTTTAACCAGCACGTAGCAGATGTAGCAAAACACAAGTACGGCTACGATGAATAGATAGATCATGATTTATTGTTTTAATTTTTGTGAGCCGGCATTTGTATTTCATGGAATCGTTCCTTGCGTCGCACTCTTATACTGTTGAATATGTATGAGCAGAAAAAGCAGCTCATATTTTATCGAAGAATTTGATCGCTTTAAAAAATATAACAAAGCACAGAAGGCCAACTGCAATAAGAATGAGGGTTAACATATTTAATTGATTTTATTTAATTATGAAATAAGATTCCTGCTTTAAGCATAACTGTATACCATAAGGCTAACACTATTGTCCACGCTATAACCACCAGCAGGATGTTCCCGATGCTATATTTACTTTTATTGATTTTCATAAACCTGTTGCACTTTCTTAATTGGTTAAATCTGTCAGGTGTAATGTTTATATTATTCGCATCTGGAATTATCAAGCCAAATGCCATGCCTTGAATATTTTTATTAAAAAAATATGCTAAAAAGTAATACAGCAAAGGGTTTTACGCTTTAATCAGGTTAAGCTGATCTATGTGGTCAAATAAAAAAACCCTTCCAAAACGAAAGGGTTTTTCCGAAATGAAAAAAATATTTTAGGCGTGTGTAATCCGCTTTAAAGGGATGTTATGTACGGGGGCAACGAGCAGCGGAATTTTTTCAATCTCCGTATCACTTAAATTTAAACCGAAAGCTTTTTTATCTGATTGAGCAAGGCTGCCAATTGAAAAATACGAGTTTAATATAAACCCTTCTTTCAGGGAAAATTCATTCTCAACAGAAAGAAATCTTTGGATAAGTACATAACGTATATCCGCCGAAATATTATGTTTATTAAAAGACATTTCAGTGTTCCCGATATTTAAATCATGGTGGTCAAGCATTTCCTGGAGCACCTTCTTGAAAAACAAATTAATGCGTGGCTGAACACGAAAACCTAACCTGAAATCTACGCGGATAATTTTATCATGTTCTATTTCTTCAACTGAATACTCCATGGTATAAGGTTCATCTGT
>JANXWM010000495.1 GCA_025351145.1 Chitinophagaceae bacterium | reverse complement strand
AAAATAAGAAGAATAGAACTGCGTGCAATGGAAGAACACAGTAAAGCAAAAAAAGAAATCCGCGAAAATGAATTCCATTTTCATAAGGTTTCTAATACAGAACAGCCGTAATACAATTAGTGACCAATCAGTAATACTGCTATCACCGTTCCTTGCATCGCACCCTTGTACGTTCAGATTATTTATTGAGCTTTTATCTAAGCGTAGATCAGTACCGTTCAAAATATTTTTCCACCACCTGTAAAAACAGGTGAAGTATTACAGCAGCTAATAATCATCTTTATCATCCAGCCTTCACCAGATTTCATTTCCATTCTTAACCGGTTATTTTACATGCAGTGCAGTTTAGTATAAACTTCAATGCTGTTACAAATTTGTAATCCTTTACACAAGATTGCAAAAGGATAGTTATGTATTTATTATACTAAAAACAATAAAATGAAAAAGACATTTCTTTTAACCGCATGCAGCATCTTATTAGTCGCCATTTTCTTTTCCTGTTCTCATTTTCATCATGGAGATGATATAAGCATCAGCCTGAAAGACTCCAGGGATTCTTATAAAATGACTGCTTATTTTAACGAGAACCAAACTGCAAGAGTGCACAAATACATGGATGAACAATTGGGCAGGCGAAATAATTTTTCTTTTACAAATGCAGTAATGGATGCTACGCTAACGCTGGACGACAGAACAACATTCTATATAAAATCTTCGCCTGGGGATATTGAAATAAATTTTGATAAAGAAAAAAATTCTTACGAAGCGTATGTGCAGGTAAAGCAAATGTGCGAAGGAATAAAAACTGTTTTAGCAAAATAAAAAACTTAAACCGCACTCGTGTGCGTTCTGGTACTTTGTTGGGTTTTATCTAAGCGTAGATTGAAGCGGTTTGATGTTGGTCAGCGACCAACATTGGCGGACAATTTGGAGACTACGCAAAGCGTAATGGACTGTTAACTGAAGTATTTATTTTATTAATGTGACCGTTCCCTCTAGAGAAATTGTTTTTCCGGTTGTAGTTTTATATTTCACAATCCAGATAAAAGAACCCACAGGTTGCGGTTTGCCCTTATAAGTACCATCCCATCCTTCGCTTACATTTTTGCCTGAAAAAATATTTTCGCCATAGCGGTTATAAATATTCATGCTGAACTGCTCAGGCGGGTAAAAATATTTAGCACGGAAAATATCATTGCGCCCGTCGCCGTTGGGTGTAAATGCGGTAGGTACAAATATTGAATCGTTGCATAGCTTATAATCAACTTTTTTTGATACAGATACATTACCACATGCATTTGAAATATTAACTGTGTATATGCCTGCCTGCTTTACTGTAAATGCAGGAAGCAATGAACCATCCTGCCAATGGTAAGTTGAAGAAGGGTCAGTATAAGCATTTAAAACAAGTGTATCCCCCGTACATAAAATTGTATCGTTATTATTAAAAACGGATGCGGATGGTGTTACCTGCCACTGGACCCGGAATGAATCTGATATTAAACATACACTGTCGTTTTGTGCACGGCACTGATAATAGCCTTCGCCATAATTGAGGTCATTGATGTTTAAATTATTTTGTGTTTCACCTGAAAGTGAAGTACCATTTTTAAACCACTGTTTTGCTGAGTTTGTATACGCGGTTGATGGAGTAACCTGAAGGGTAACTGACTTATTGCAAAGAGAACCGGAACTTATACTTATATAAGGCAATGATACTGTGGATTGGTAAAGTTGAAGGTTATCCAGGAAATATGCATAGAAGCCTGTTTGGTTTATATCTCCTTTACGTATATCTAATGTATCGCAGGAAGGACCAATAGCAATTGCTTTAAAATCCGCAGCAGCACGAAAAGGGATACTTGCTTTTACCCATGTACCTGAATCGCCACTAACAGTAACACTTCCTAATACTGACCAACCGCCTTCGGCGGGGCATCCACGTATATTTAAGGGTTTTGTAAAGTCAGCGCAATCTTTTAATCCAAACAATGTAAATTTTTCAGGTGAGGGTGACCAACTACTTGTAATATTTATACCATGAATCCCTCCTAAGCTATCTATATATTCAAAATGAAATTGTCTTTTACTATTATTCCCAAAACCTGAAAAAAAATCAAACTGATAAAGTGAGTCCTTTTGTAAACTATTTTGCAAACAGGTTGCTGCATAGGATTTAAAGATATTATTACCACCAAAATATTTCGTCCAGTCATTGATGGCAATTATTCCGTTACCATCTGGTATGGCTACAGGAGTAACCGGATAAAATATGAAAGTGTTTGTCGTATGTGTTATTAATTTCGCATAAATAATACTATCAGAAATTGTAAAATTAGTGCAGGCATTTAAATAAGCTACGGGTTCCTGACCAAGAAATGTATAAAAAGTTGGAGAATACCAACTTTGAACAATTGGTGCAGGTGGAACAATATTATTGGAGATACAACCAACTTCGGAATCAAGAATTTCAAAAGAAGGATTTGAGATTATCGATAGTGGTTTTAATGGATATTCATTGCAAGAATTTTGCGCATAGATAAAAGTTGGTAGAAATAATAAAATAAGAATTTTTAATAAGTTAGCCATCGTAGGTATATATTACACCGAAACATATCTATTATTATCAAAATAATTTCATAAATTTAGTTATTAAAACTAATCATATGAAAAGAAAATTAATCTTCACTACGCTGATTCTAGCACTTGTAATTTGCACAAGTTTTATTTACAGAAATCATTTTTCGAAAGCAATTGAAAGCAAGGATCAAAATTCTTTTGCTTGGAATTATGTTGGTAATTTTGCAAATGGGAGTAGCACTGTTTATGTTTGGGTCGATGCAAATAATAGCAGTCTCGTTATTAAATGTTCCTCTATTAGAAACCCACTGCATGCTGCTGATTTTAATACTGCTTCTGGCAGCTACAATGGTGCTCTTTATGTCACCAATTTTATTGGTTGCGGGGCAACATATACGGGAGCTATAACGTATTAATTTTTTAGGTAAATTAAAAGTCTGCTTGATGTGATATCAAGCAGACTTTTTAATACAATTTTATATGAGTTCCACTACCAAATTGTAATGGATGGCAGCTTTTATAACTGTTGAATAATAGTTTTATTCCGCTTGAATCTACGCTTCTATACAACTCGGTACTAACTCATTGAAAATCAACAAAACCGTTTTGAGTTGTTTCGCCACATAACGCAACGCCGCCGTTGCTGGGAGACTTCGGTAAAAGCTCAATATATAATCCGAACGTACAAGAGTGCGACGCAAGAAAAGCTTTATAGCAGTACTTCTGCCGGGCTCAAAAAATAATGAAACTAAAATTGTTTGAAGCGTTCGAAACAGGATTGTTCGAGGATTTCCCTGTCATCGGGGTGGGCAATATTGATGAGCGCTTTTGCACGCTGGCGAAGGTTCTTTCCAAACAGATAAGCCACGCCATATTCGGTAACCACATAATGCATGTGGGCCCTTGTGGTAACCACACCGGCACCGGGTTTTAACGTGGGCACAATTCGCGGAACGCCTTTGGCAGTGCGGCTCGGGATGGCAATGATGGGTTTGCCTCCGATGCTTAACGCAGCACCACGCATAAAGTCCATTTGTCCGCCAACGCCGGAGAACTGGTATGTGCCAATGGAGTCTGCACAGGCCTGGCCGGTAATGTCAATTTCAATGGCGCTGTTGATAGAAATCATTTTATCGTTGCGGCGGATTACATGCGGGTCGTTTACATAATCAATGTCGAGAAATGCAAAGGCCGGGTTATCGTTTATGTAATCGTATAACTTTTTTGAACCCAATGCAAACGACGACACCGACTTGTTGGGATGAATATGTTTATACTTATTGTTGACCACATCTTTTTCAATTAACTCAATAATTCCATCGGAACACATTTCGGTGTGTACTCCCAAATCTTTGTGGTTAAGCAGGCAGCGAAGCACGGCATCGGGAATGGCGCCAATGCCCATTTGAATGGTGCTCCTATCTTCTACCATTTCAGCAATATATTCGCCGATCTTTAATTCGCTGGCACCAACTTTTTCGCCAAAATTTGCTTCATGCAAAGCGTCTTCGCAATACACCATTGAAGCGAAACGGCTGCTGTGTATAAGCCCGTCGCCATGGGTTCTTGGTGCATTTGGGTTTACCTGCGCAATTAATATTTTAGCAGTGTTTACAGCACTGCGGGCAATATCAACCGATACGCCTAATGAACAATAACCATGTATATCCGGCGGCGATACCTGCACAATCGCCACATCAATTGGTAAAATATTTTGTTTAAAAAGTTCTGGTATTTCGCTTAAAAAAACGGGGACATAATCGGCATAACCTTCTTTAACCGCATTGCGCACACTGGCCGAAACAAACAATGAATTAAAATGAAAATGATCTTTGAATTCGGGTTTATCAATATGTAAATCGCCGTACACACTAATAGAAACAATTTCTACATTTTGTAAGCGGGGTGCTTCGAGTGCAAGATGTTTTAAAAGAAAAGTTGGTGTATGTGCACTGCCATGAATATACACCCGCTGGTTGGATTGAATTACAGATAATGCTTCTTTCGGGCTAACATATTGAACAGGGACCTTCATAGAAAATTTTTGGCAAAGCTATGATTGCGGTGCCTTTGAAAATATGATTATTGTCAGTCTTTTTCAGGAATGCAACAACGAAATAATTTAAAAAAAAATGATTGGCCAAACTGTATAGCTTAGATGAGGCATTCGTTGCGTCGCACTCTTGTACGTTTGGCAATTCTATTGAACATTTAAGCGAAGGATGTTTACGCTACGGTAAAAGCTGAGTTATAATCAGAAAGTACAAGAGTGCGACGCAAGAGACGATAAATCGAAGTACATAAGCCAGGCTAATAAACTTTCTTTAAGAAACCTGAAATATTACTGATAGCAGCTGCTGTTATTTAATTTGGTTTCACATTACTTAGTGAATCTGCTTTTGCTTTTTCTTTCTTTTTGAAAAACCCTTTTAGTAAAAAATTATGCTGCAGTGCTTCCAGATCGTCATCGAGTTTCTTGCTGCCCGATTCAAGATTATTTAAGGTTACTTTTAGTGATGCCGCAGCGTCAGGATCGTTCAATAAAACACCAACGGTATTATCTTTTTGATTGAGTTTATCGCTCACTGTTTTAAGATTGGCGGTAAACTGCGATACAGAATTGGCGGCGTTTTGCAGTTGCTGCATTGTTTCTTTAACGTTGGCATACACGATAGTATCACTTACAATATCATTGATAGAATTACCCGGTTTATTAAGCTTGCCGGAAAAATCCTGGAAATTGGATAATACATTTTTACTGTTAACAGAAGCCGATTTAAAATTGGCAACTGTGGCACGGAGATCATCTACGGTTGTTCTTAATTTATCTGCAATCGCTGGATCATTTAATAATGTTGAAAGTGTTCCTTTTCCGCTGTCTATCTTTTTGCTGATGCTTTTAAAATTGTTTGTGATCTCCAGTAAATTTTTATTGTTGGCCTGTAATGTTGCCAGCATATCTTCTGTTGTAACAGCTTTCTCAACAGTTAAAAAATCATCTTTCTCTGCAGCCTTGGTTGTAGAATCGCCGCCGTATATAATTACGATCTTGTTGCCTATTAAACCATCAGAACCAATCTTTGCTTTGGCATCTTTTTTAATGTGCGGCAATGCATCTTTTTCAATATTCATTATTACCTGAACCTGCGAGCTGCCATAAAATTTGATGTCTTTTACGGTGCCAACTTTTACACCAGAGAACCAAATGTTACCGCCTTTTAATAATCCACCAACATCGTTAAATACAGCATTGATGGTTACCGATTTTACGAAAGTTTTTTTCTGCCCGCCCAGCGTAAATATGGTAACAACCAATATTACCAAACCAAGGAATATAAAAATGCCTACTGTTACGGGGCGGTTGTTTTTAAGTGTTTTCATTTGCTGTTTATAAAATTATAGTCATAAAAAGTTCTAAGGCTTTGATCCTGTGTGTTAAATACATCTTCAAATTTGCCGGGAGGTAAAAATTTACCGTTCAGCAACATAGTAACCCTGTCTGCCGTTTGTTTTGCGCAGGTAAGATCGTGTGTAATAATGATAGAGCTGGTATTGTATTGCTGTTTTACTTTATTGATAAGGTTATTTATTTCAATGCTTGTCATAGGATCGAGACCCGAAGTAGGTTCATCGTAAAGCATGATTTCGGGTTTTAGAATTAATGTGCGTGCAATGCCGATACGCTTTTTCTGGCCGCCAGAAAGTTCTGAAGGCATCTGGTTAATTGTTTGCGATAAGCCAACTTCGTTGAGCACTTCTTCAATAGCATCATTTACTTCTTTAATGCTTAAATCTCTCTTATTCCTTACAAGCGGAAAGGCAAGGTTTTCCTTAACACTCATACTGTCGTAAAGTGCACTGTTCTGAAAGGAGAAACCTATTTTTAATCTTAGTTGCTGCAGTTCCGCCGCAGTTATTTTATCAACTTCCTGCCCCAGCACTTTCACTATTCCGCTGTCGGGTTTAAGCAGGCCCGAAATAATTTTTATTAAAACAGATTTGCCGCTGCCGGATTTACCCAATACTGCAATATTTTCTCCCTTTAAAATATCAATATCAATACCATTTAGCACAGTGAGTGTACCAAAAGATTTTTTTAAATCCCTTATGGAGATTACGGGTCTTTTAGCTTCGGTATATATATCTTTTGTATCCATCAATTGTCTGTTACTGTTCTGTGCATCTTATTATCTTATTGCATTTACAACCTGTACAATTACGAGTTCTTCTACAAAAATTAAAAACATGGATAACACCACTGCTGTGTTAGCCGCTTTGCCCACACCCTGTGTGCCATTTTGTGCATGATAACCCTGGTAACAACCGGCAACACCAATTGTAAAGCCATACATGGTGGCTTTAAAAATGGAAGAGAAAATATCAAGGAAAGATATCGTTGCAAAAGCGCTTTTAAAGTATGCTGTAAGGCTCGTTAGTTCATTGGCATGCACATTAAGGTATGAGCCCATCATGCCAATAAAACCTGTGTAGAGTATCAATACGGGCATCATAAATGTTATTGCGAGAATGCGTGTAACCACCAGAAATTTAAACGGGTTTGTTGCAGAAACCTCCATGGCATCAATTTGTTCTGTAACCTTCATGGAGCCTAATTCTGCGCCCATATTCGAACCTACTTTACCTGCCGCAATTAACGCAGTAACCAATGGTGCCAACGCTCTTATTATAGCAATAGATACAAGCGACGGCAGCCAGGAACTTGCCCCAAATGTTGATAGGGAAGGGCGTGATTGTTTTGTAAAAACCACACCCGTAATAAAACCGGTTAAAGAAACAAGTGCCAGTGATTTATACCCTACCTGGTAGCATTGATTGATAACTTCCTTCCATTCGAACGGGCGGGAAAACAGTTCTTTAAAGAAAAGGGCAATAAATTTATAGACATTGTAGATGTCTGTAAAAAATGAATCTATTTTTTTTGAAATGAGCGCTTTCTTTTCCGGTAAAATTTCTGAATTTTCTAAATCGGGTGCCATGTATTATCAGTTAACTTTTTAATCGGTGTTACTGTTATTCATGTGTAAGTTACGCTTCGGTAACTGATCCACAAAGTATCCGAAAGTACAAGAGTGCGACGCAACGGCCGATGCCATGAAATACCCCTGACCGGCTAATGATTGTTTTACTTTCTTTATAAGTTCTCACACTAATCATCATGGTTCTCACCGCCTAAGCTGTATGTATTATTTTCTTCATCTTCATCTCCTGTTTCTTCATCGGCATCATCATCTTCGACACCCGGAACATCAAGGTCGCTACCCGATAAATCATCCTCTTCATTCAGTAGCTCATCATCAAAATCAGTCATGTCGGGCATAGCACTTTTTAGGTCCCATTCGTCCGGCGTATCCATTGTTTCAGCAGCATCTTTCAGCATTTCTTTTTCTTCTTCACTTACATTGTCTTCATCATCAAAAAGGCCCCTACCCTCTTCATCTGCCGAAGAAATAGTTGTGTCGGCCAATTCGCCCGGCGGTGGCACAGTAATATGTTCCTGGCCCGGTATATCTTTCACATCAGGCAAATCTATAATTACAGCATCTGGCTTTAAATGCATTTTATCAGAAGCAGATTCACTGATGTCAGTTGAATGGCTTATTCCTTTTTGTTTTAACATGGTATAATTTTTTACTGGTTAACAAACAACGATAAAAAGCATAAAAAAATTCATTAACCAACCCCATTACTGCTATGAAACCCATTTGCGTCGCACACTTGTACGTTCTGTAATTCTCTTCAGCAAGGTGCAATGTTTTTAACTGTTCGCAATGTTTATCCAGCTTATACAGCCTAAGTCAATAAAACATCCGGCACTTATTTCTCCAGTTGATGCAGCAATTTTTCTGCCACCAGTTCTGACGATGCAGGATTTTGACCGGTAATTAAACGGCCATCCTGAACCGCATAAGGCTGCCAGTTTGCAACTTTGCTGTAATCGGCACCATTTGCTTTAAGCATATCTTCAACCAAAAACGGAACCACCTTTGTAAGCTGCACAGCATCTTCTTCTTCGTTGCTAAAGCCTGTAATTTTTTTACCGCTTACCAATGGTGCGTCCATTTTATTTTTGGTATGTTTAAATATGGCCGGTGCATGGCATACGGCTGCAATAGGTTTGTTGTTTTCATAGAAAGATTCTATAAGTTTAATGGAATATTTATCTTCAGCAAGATCCCATAAAGGGCCATGGCCGCCGGGATAAAACACTGCATCGTAATCTGCTTCTTTAACATCTGAAAGTAACAGTGTATTGGCTAATTTTTTTTGTATTTCAGCATCCTTTTTAAAACGTTCTGTTGCCGGCGTGCCTGATTCAGGTTCGTCACTTTTTGGATCAACAGGTGGTTGCCCGCCTTTAGGCGAAGCGATGGTGATATTTACCCCTTTATCGAGCAATGCATAGTAAGGCGCTGCAAATTCTTCTATCCAGAAACCTGTTTTGTGCCCTGTGTTTCCTAAGCTGCCGTGACTGGTTAGCACAAATAATACTTTTTTCATTTTACGTTATTTAAAGCGTTATTCTTTTTATGCTGTTGTGTATCTTTTAACCACAGTAAGTGGAAAATAATACCCGCTTATTTTATTGTTGATCTCTGTAATAGTTTGGCTTTATATATAAGCTTGACCTGATGTATTTCAGAATCACCAATAATGAGTAAGTGTTGCTACTATCGCGCCGGAATTTTTAAAATCATTTACTCACATAAAGCAATTGTAAGCAGAAAAGTTGTTTCCTCAATTGCTGTTACGCTATGCGGTATGCCTTCATGAAGAGCGAGCATTTGTCCTTTGCTTAATTCAGCAGTTTGTACATCTGTAGCAAACTCCAGTCTTCCATCAAGAACCTGTAGGCTTATCATCCCTGCTGCGGTATGTTTTTGCATTACAGCACCGCTATGCAAAGCAATAAGTACTATGCGCATTTTATTGGATTTAAAAACAGTAACGGCATTTCTGTCGCTGTTTTTCCAGGTGGCTTCCTGCTTAACCTGCTCCATAAATGATTCAAGATAAATCTGCACCATTGGTGCGTCAACAACGCGGTCACCATCAGGGCGAAGCGGCGTGGATTCGTTATACTTGTTTTCCATGGTTTATAATCTTTAGGGTTTTATAAACAAGGATAAGGCCGGAATGAAAGCGCTGTAAAAAGAGAAGAGACTCGACTATACTAATATCACCTGAAATAAATTCCAGGTATAGCTTAGAGGTTATGCTATCAAATATACCAGCCGGCTGAAAATATTGAATAGCCTGTATTAATATTTCTTCATCAGCTTCACCAGCATATTGGCTATAATCGTATATCCTTTATCCGAAGGATGCAGGCCGTCATAAGTCATATCAATAGCATCAACAGGATAAGGATATTGGTCTGTTGCCGGGTTAAAGGGAACATCAATGAAATCAGGATAAGGGTAGTTTTTATACTCGCCTGTTTTTGGGTCTTTCATGCGTTTATACTTGACAAGTTTTTCAAGCGTTATACCGCTTTTATTGTAAAGATCAATTACTTTAGCATGTTCCAGTTTGCCAATAGCTTTTATGGCTTCTGCAAACTGTGCAAGTGATTGGCCGTTCTTATCACGGTACGAACCATAAGCGTTGTTTTTCATATCGCCGATGTACACGAAATCTACGCGCTGCATGGGTGTGATAAGAATGATTTTTGCATCTTTATTTAAACTGCGCAGTTTGTTAACGATGATGCGGTAAGAACCATAGACCGTATTGTTGCCGGTATTGTTTTTATAGTCTTCCAGAGTACCAATTGGCCGCCCCTGCCACCAGTCGTTTGTGCCAAGAAAGATAGAATACACATCTGCTTTTGTAATACCGATTTTTTCAATTTCGCTTGCTATACCACCCGATGTCCAGCCGTTGTGGCCCTGGTTGGTGTAATGGATGTTGGGTAGTTTTTCTGTAACCCTTGTCATGTATCCTTTGGTTATTTTATTGCCAGTTTCGTTTACATGCTCATTTAAATATGTGATGGAATCGCCGATGGCTACCCATGTAATTTCTTTTGGTGCAAAGGAGGAGATGATGCACACAACAGCAAAAAGGGAGACAAGCTTTTTCATTTTATCCGGTTTTATAACTAAGTTGAAAGTAATGATTGTTTTGCAGGTAAACTGCTCCTGAATTTATTTTTTTATTTATCCGCTTCGGTAAAAGCTCAATTCATAATCAAGCCGTACAAGAGTGCGACGCAAGAGGCGATGCCAACTGCACAAAGGTTGGGTACATGTGTTTTACCTGAAAATCCGGCACAATAATATTTTTTTATTTGTGGTAAGGTTGCAGCGTATTTCACGTACTTACGTTTATTAAAATGCAGCAGGTATGAAAACGATTCTATTTTTTCTCAGCGCAATAATATTTATTTCAACAGGCGCAGTTGCTCAGAAATCTGAAGTGTTTATAGCCAATGGCGCTGCACTTAACGGCTACGATGTGGTTGCTTATTTTAAAGAAAATAAAGCGGTTAAAGGAAGTAAAGAATTGAGTGCTCACTGGAACAATGCGACCTGGTTTTTTTCTACTAAACAAAACCTTGACAGCTTTAAATCTGAACCAGAAAAATTTGCTCCTCAGTACGGTGGGTATTGCGCTTACGGAACATCTGAAGGTCATAAAGCATCAACGGAACCCGATGCTTTTGCAATTGTAAATGGCAAGCTGTATTTCAATTACAACAGAGATGTACAAGTGATGTGGCAGAAAGAAAAAGAAGAGCGTATTAAAACCGCAGATAAGAAATGGCCAGAGATAAAAGATAAAGAATAGTGTAGCCGGGCAGTTGAATTATTATGAAGCTTCTGTTGCGTCGCACTCTTGTACGCTTTGATATTTTACTGAGCTTTTACCGCAGCGAAGTTGAGCGGTTGAAGTTTTTATTTGTGTTTCATATTTATACAAAAGTTGAAAACCACATGCCCACTAAAATAATTTTCAATGATTTTAGCAGGGTTAATTTACATGCTGCTGAATAATGCGTTCAAGATTATTTGCTGAGACAACACCCGATTGCCGCCATAAAATTTTGCCATTTTTAAAAAGTATAAGCGTAGGTACTCCCTGTATCTGAAACTCTTTTGCTGTTTGCGGATTTTTATCCACATCAACTTTTATTATTTTGGCTTTATCACCAATCTTTGTTTTTAATTCTTCCAAAATTGGTTTCATTGTTTTACACGGGCCGCACCATTCTGCAGAGAAATCTACCAGTGAAGGTGTATCGCTTTTTATGATGTCTGAAAATGTTGTTGCCATGATTTCAGTATTTAATCGTTGTAAGCAAAGTTATTTTCGATTTTATTGAATTAGAAATTAAACAGGCAGCTTCAGATTTTTGAAGTATCCTTTCTGCTCTTTCTTTATCTGCTTCTTTCGTAAGAACCAAAACCGGTGCAAGCACAATTTCTGACATGATGAATTTGCCATCTACCTGTTCTAATTTGCCTTTTGCTTCGCAATTAAAGCTGCTAAATTCCAGCTTCGAATTTTCTGCAATGGAAAGAAAGGTTGTCATAAAACAACTGTTTACTGCTGCCGTAAGCAAATGTTCCGGCGACCAGATGCCTTCAATGCCTTTTGGAAATTGCGGTGGCGTAGCTACTTCAATTGTATCATTCAATTCAAGAGATGATATTTCTCCTTTTCTGTCTTTAATCCAGTTCAGGTTTACGTTATAATAATGTGGTTCCATTTTATTTTGATTTTATTTCTTCAAATATTACATCTTCAATTTTGTTTGAATTTCTTTTTGTTGCTGGTACTGTGTATCTGGCTGATCCGCAACAGCCGGTATTGGTTATGGCCTGGAATAAAAAGAATGCAGCGATGAATCCTGAAAGTGTATCGTTGGTTTCAATTGCCTGGATAGCAATAAAAATACCCAGGCCCAAACGAAGCCACCGCATAAAATTCCAGCCTGTAAAAAGCATTTGGTTGATCATTATATTTTGTTTTGCAAGCTGCTCCAGCTGCCGCCATTGTGTACCTGCATATAGCCATTTGCGATTAAAATATTTTTTGCCGATGCACTTCTCATACCTGATGCGCAACAGGTAATGATCGGTTTGTTTTTATCTTTCAGCCTGCTCAAATTATTACTTAAAGTATCAACAGAAATATTGGTTGCTCCTTTTATGTGCCCCCTGTCATACTCTGCTTTACTGCGAACATCTAAAATAATGGCACCCTGTTTTACAAGTTCAGCATAGTTTACGCCGGTGCCAAGACCAAATAAATTTTTAATTGTTTTTATCATTTTTATTTTATGTTTTTTATTTTTTATACCAAACGCGTTAGGGATTGAAGCGAAAAGCCCGCAACGAAGCGCAGCGCAGTGAGGACTTGCAGCGTAAAGCCCGACCCGAAGGGGAACGCCCTGAAATTGATAACCTCTGCCGGTAATGGCAAATAATTATGTGTTCTGAAATTTATATATTCCTTTTCTTTTCCCTGGTAGATATACCGAACGGCAGGTACAGTGGACAAAAGCCCATAAAACTTGTAACAATAAAAATACCTGCAAGAATTAATAGAATAATTGCTGCGATACCCGAAATCTGCTGCGCAAAATAAAGCCCTGCAATTAGGATAGCAACAAAGATTCTTACAGTTTTGTCAATGGTTCCGATGTTAGGTTTCATTTTGTTTAACTTTTAAAGTGAATAAATAATTACACTGCAAAAATGAAACAATGAAAATCGCTGCACGGCTACTTTTGTTACACAAGGGTAATTTTATTTCTGCCAAGTTTTACAAGGCCGGTTTCTTCCATTTGTTTTAGCAGCCTGGAAATTACAACCCTTGCGGTACCCAGTTCATTGGCAAGGTTTTCGTGCGTTACATACAGGGTATGGCTTTTGGTAAGTTCGCATTTCTTGTTGATGAAGTTGAGCAGGCGTTCATCCATTTTTTTAAATGCAACAGCATTTACAACTTCTAATAATTCTTCGAAACGTTTGTGGTATAAACGAAAAATATAATCGAGCCATTCAGGGTATTCCTTTATAAGTAAGCTTACTTTATCAACGGGTATAAAGAGTATTTCAGTTTCTTCTTCGGCAATGGCTTTTACTTTACTGGTATCGTGGTGCATGCCGCCTAAAAAAGACATGATGCAGCTTTCCCCTGCTTTAATATAATACAGCAAAATTTCCCTGCAGTCATCATCGGTGCGCATTACCCTTATGCTGCCGCTGATTACAATCGGTATAACTTTTATGTAAGCATTTTCATTTAAAATTATTTCACCTTCAGAAAAAGTTTTAGCAATTCCATATTCAAAAAGTTTTTCTCTTATTTCGGGCGAAGATTTGAATTCGGTTAAGTTCCCTTGTTCCATTTTACGAAATTACTGTTTTAAGAAAATACAAAAGAGAAGCCTGCTGCAACATAGTTAATGATCATTTTGCTTCTCTTCTGCCCGGGTTATGGATACTTTGCAAACCGGTTTTATTTACGATGCGTAAAATGGGGCATTGTTACTTGTTTCAAACCGGCCTGTTTTTTCAGTTAGCTTTAAACGGTAAACAATACCTTTTATATTATTCACATCTTCCGGCGGAAATGGCCAGTGCGGCGATAGCTGCACCGTTTTGCTTGTAATAATTGGCAGCATACGGTTTAATAGTGTTTGCAACCCCGCTTCCCTTTCTTTTTCATCTGTAAGTTCTTCAAATTCGCCCCATGCAATTACGCTTTTCCAGTTGGCCATATTTTCCATCGTGTCAACTTCAAAACAAATTTTCGGGTTTTCGCGCATCATATAAATTTTCTTGCCTTCGTATGTATGCCCGTATGCATTAACGCCATCGTATGCATAGCTTATGGGTACTACATAAGTAATACCTTCTGAATGGCAGCCTACACGGCCTATAATCTGGCTTTGCAGCACTTCTTCTATTTCTTCCGGCTTCAACTTTCCAAACATAAAAATTTATTTGATGTAAAAGTAGCTTAGCCGGCCCTGATTAATTATGATCCTCATCATGTTTTAAGATGATCTTACTGCATTAATAAAACAGCAGCGAAGATGTGTTTAAATGCATTTATTTACCCGGCAGCATATCTCTTTTAACCGTTCCTTGCGTCGCACTCTTGTACTGCTGTAATGCTGGTCAGCTTTGGGTTGCACTGTAAAGAACATAATCAAAGCACAAGCTTTCCAATTTGAAAGAAGGTAATTTTATTTTAACTTAAGCTATTTAATGGTCAGCCTCTGGGGTGGCTCTTTTTATTTTGTTTGACTTACTTTCGCAGAAAATTAAATATATGGGAATCGCAGATAAATTATTTCAATTGAAAAACGATAAAGCCACAGCAAATCTTAAAGCCGGCCAGGATTTTTTAGTAGCAAACAAAGAAAAATCCGGTGTTACAGAACTGCCAAGCGGCCTGCAGTACGAAATAATAACAGAAGGAACCGGAGCCAAGCCTTTGGCCAGTAATAAAGTAACCTGCCATTACCACGGCACTTTAATAGATGGCACTGTATTCGACAGTTCTGTAAAACGCGGACAGCCCGCAAGCTTTCCGTTAAACATGGTTATAAAAGGCTGGACGGAAGGTTTGCAGTTGATGAATGTTGGCAGCAAATGGCGTTTCTTTATTCCTGCAAATCTTGGCTATGGCGACAGGCAGGTAAGCGCACAGATTGGCCCAAACAGTACGCTGATTTTTGAAGTGGAGTTGCTGGGTATCAGCTAAGGCTGGCAGCATATAAAAGTTAAAATATTTACAACAGGCATTAGTTTTTAAACCTGCTGGGTTAAATCCATATATTAAGTTTGATTGAGTTGTTTATAAATAATAAAATAAATCTACCTCATTAAATAAGCCACTATGAAAACAAATAAAATTATTTTTAAATACTGCATATGTTTATTGCTTGCAGCAATAACCATTACACATGCTGCTTTTGCACAGGAAAGTAAAGAAGAAAAAAAAGCTGTTCCGCAAGCTGCTGTAGAAAGTATGATTAATAGCAAACATTATGTTTTTATTGCATCATCTATGTCACCAACCGGCGGAAAAACAAGGCAGCTAACAAGTTATTACGATGTAAAAGTAAAAGGCGACACTATTGTTAGTTACCTGCCTTATTTTGGAAGGGCTTATACTGCGCCGATCAATTCTTCAGGCGGGGGAATTGATTTTACTTCTACAAGTTTCGACTATATAATTACTCCAAGAAAAAAGGGTGGTTGGGATATTAAGATAAAATTCAAGGATCAATCTGATGTTCGTGAAATGGATTTTACAGTTTATGATAATGGCAGAGCAGATGTGTTTGTAACGAGTAACAGCCGCCAGTCGGTTTCTTTTTCGGGTATGGTTACAGATAAGCAATAACTACGCTTAGGTAAAAGCTCAATAGTGATCTGAACGATAAAGTGATTGCGACGCAACAGGCGATGCCATTGGTTCTGCAGCTGGTATTATAAATGTTCTTCAGGATTTTTCGCCTTCAAAATAATCTGTTTTGTATTTAAACAAAACATTGAATGTGGTAAGTGAACCGTAGATGCGTGTGATGTATTGCTGCAGGTTTATTTTGTCTTCATCAGTAAGTTTATCGTGTGCGTTGATGCGTTGTTCCATTACACGGAGCCTGTCCCGCAGCATCACGATCTTGTGAAAGAATGCATCGATAGGAACTTCTTTTTCTTTTAAGGAATTATCGCCGGGTTTTAAGATCATTACACCACCTTTCCATTTATCGCCGAGAGAAACAACTTCACTTACATCGCTCCATTCGCGGAGTATTTTTATCAGTGCATCTTCGGCTTCGCCAAAGCTTACATTGTACTCGGGTTCTATGCGTTCAATCACTTCCATTGCATGGTCTTTACTTACCATCTTTATGCCTTGCTCTATAAAACAAACTTCATACACTTTCTTGTGCATGCGGATGATGACACCGGTTGCATACAACGGATGATTTATTCTTGAACCAACGCCGAGAAGTTCCATAGTTA
>JANXWM010000474.1 GCA_025351145.1 Chitinophagaceae bacterium | reverse complement strand
ACGCCATATAATGCTGGCTCGCATAACCGAAACAATATTTCTTTATACAGCGATGTGGAATTAAACGTAACAGATAAATGGCTTATCACTGGTGCTGCACGCTTTGAAAACTACAGCGATTTTGGTGCAACGGTTAACGGTAAGTTTGCTACACGCTACGAAATAACCAAAGGCTTTGCGCTGCGGGGCGCCGTTAGCACAGGCTTCAGGGCACCGTCTTTGCAGCAGCAATATTTTAGCTATGTAAGCACAGATTTAATCAATAACAAGATCGGGCAGTCGGGATTTTTCCCCACCAACAGCGATGTGGCAAAGTTCATTGGCATCCCTCAATTAAAAGAAGAAACATCTGTAAATGCAAGTGCGGGTTTTACCATTACTCCAAATAAAAACCTGCGCATTACAGTGGATGGTTATTATATAAAAGTAAACAACCGCATCACACTTACCGGGAACTTTGGGGAAGATCCTTATGGCGATGTTGATCCTGTAATACAGGCTTACCTTGCGCCTTATGGCGCTAATACTGCACGCTTCTTTGTAAACTCTGTTGATACCAAAACGCTTGGCATTGATGTGGTGGCCACTTACACTGCAAGATTAAATAATCAAAGCCGATTCGACTTTACACTTACTGCAAATTACAACCACAACAAAGTGGATAAAGTGAACCTTATTCCGGAGAAACTGCAGGGGCAGGCAGATGTATATTTTAGTCCGGCAGAGCGCAGTTTAATTGAAGGCATTAACCCGCGTGGCAAAGGAAGTTTTGGCATAAATTATATACACAATAAATTCACGGCATTGCTTAGAAATACTTACTTTGGTAAAGTAACCAAAGATGGTTTTCCTTTTGGCGAGGTGCAGGAACACAAACCAAAAATTGTAACCGATGTTGCAGTAAGTTACGATTTTACCAAAGTGTTTTCCATGAGTATTGGCGCTAATAACTTACTCGATGTATTCCCCGATTTGCAGGCATACAGCAACAGTTATTTTGGCGTGTTTAAATATGCTCCCGTACAAATGGGCACTACCGGCGCATTCTATTTCATAAAAGCGCTGGTTCGTATAAACAATAAATAAAGTATCTATAAAATTCAATCTCCGTAAGCATTTACGGGGTTATAAGTCCTGAGCGGAGCCGAAGGGTTATTGACCAAACTGAAGTTTTTCATAGCATCGCCTCTTGCGTCGCACTCTTGTACGGTTGGATTATATATGGAGCTTTTACCGAAGCGCAGATTGAAAAGTATTTATCGTTTTAAACCCTGTCATTTAATTAATTTTAAAATCTCATTCAATCAAAATGCAATAACTTTCTTAAATAATCGCAACCAAAATTTACAACACTTAAATAAAATCAATCATGCAGCTCATTGCTCAAATACTTGTTGCACTTGTTGCAATAGAACATGTGTACATACTCTGGTTAGAAATGTTCGCATGGACCACAAGAGGAAGAAAAACATTCAAAAAATTTCCTGCCGATTTGTTTGAACCAACCAAAGCAATGGCTGCCAACCAGGGATTGTATAATGGCTTTTTAGCAGCAGGTCTTTTCTGGTCCCTGCTTATTTCTGATGCAGTGTGGAGCAACAACATCGCGTTATTTTTTCTTGGCTGTGTTATTACAGCCGGTGTATATGGTGCGGCTACTGTTGGTAAATCTATTTTTTATACTCAGACTATGCCCGCCATCATTGCCATTATTTTTACGTGGCTTGCTCGTTAACCATATTGCATGTTCTTCGCTTTGCACAGTATTGTTAAGAACGTACAAGAGTGCGACTCAAGAAAAGTTTCATGGTACTACAAATGCCGGGCTCAAAATATTTCCGGTATAAAATAAAGACAAATCATTTTTTTATTCAACGATTATAATTTTTGTTCAATGCTTACTGTAAGCGAATTATTTATTTATCCCATAAAATCTTTAGGCGGAATTGCTGTACCTGCTGCAACAATTACTGACAGAGGCTTTGAACACGACAGAAGATGGATGTTGGTGGATGCTCAAAATAATTTTCTTACACAAAGAGAATTTGCAGCAATGGCTTTGCTGCAGGTTGCATTAACCGCGGATGGTTTGCATGCGCATCATAAAATAAATGGAAGCGCTATTGATATCGATTTTACGCCACAAACAAATGAAACTGCCACCGCTTCAATTTGGGATGACTTGTGCGAAGTGCAGTTTGTAAGTGCTGCGGCAGATGAATGGTTTTCTGATATGCTCTCCACAAAATGCAGGTTGGTTTATATGCCTGATGCAACGCGAAGAAATGTAGAAGCGCCTTATGCACAGCATGAAGAAATTACTTCTTTTTCGGATGGTTACCCGATGCTGATAATCGGGCAATCATCGCTCGACGACTTGAACAGGCGGCTTACAGAGCCCTTACCCATAAACCGTTTCAGGCCAAATATTGTTTTTACCGGTGGCAATGCTTTTGAAGAAGACCGTATGAAACATTTTACTATTAATGGCATAGATTTTTACGGTGTAAAGCTTTGCGCAAGATGCCCTATTCCTACCATTAACCAAAGCAACGCAGAAAAATCAAAAGAGCCTTTAAAAACATTAGCCACATACCGTATGAAAAATAACAATGTTTATTTTGGCCAAAACCTTTTACATAAAGGCGAAGGGACATTGCATATTGGTGATGCAATTACTGTTCATGAATTGAATGATTAATTGCTGCAAAAAAGTTCATCAGTACAAGAGTGCGACGCAACAGCCGATGCTATGAAATACTTCTGCCAGGTTCAAAAAAATGTATTTATTCCTCATCCATATCGCAACCAATTGGGGAACCGGGGGGTGCTGCTTCATGCAATGTTGGCTTTGCTTTTTCAGGAGATTTTATTCTGTCTAAAGTCAGCAGTAAATAACCTTTATAGGTATTGTCTGTCGCAGTTTTTAACTGCGCGGTTACATAAATTTTTACATCGTCAATTGCTTTAAGCATTTGGGCTTTTGTGGCAAAAGATGCATCATCGTTTACCGATACTGACAATAAATAAGTTAACAGCAACTGCTCATTCTGTTGCTGAATCAATCCCTGCAAACCCTTTAAACGCGGGGATTTCCAGGTTTTGTTTGTAATAACATTTATCATATCATCAATACCAAGCCCATTGTTTTCTGCCTGGTACTGCACCATCCTGTTTAAACGGCTGGCATTGAATAAAAATGACAAAGGCATATCAGCTGCAGCCTCAGCCGCGGCAAGCGGATCAAATGCAAGGCCGGTTCTGCGGTTAAATAATTCACGTGTATAATTGTAACCCGCAGGGCGTGGCGGAATCAATTTGATAATACTTTCAGGCAATGCCAAAAATTTAGGATCTATGCAATCAACAACTGCATTCAAAGCATTCAGTTGTTCTTCTTTGGTAAGCGATTGTGTTACGGTTTGTCCATCGCCGCGGATGGCATACGAATAATACATGCCGCCCACTTCTTTTGTAACGGCCTCAACCTGGTAACGGTGAAAAAGATAAACAGGCACCAGCACATCCTCAAGCATGGCCATGGAAGTACCTTTGCGTATATTGTTTTCGCCAAATTGCGAAAGTGCCTTGGCACGCACTTTCATTATATCCTTCAATCCACTTACAGGGTCTTTGCCAACATCCCAAAGATGCGCATTGGGATGCAGGCCGGCAGGGTCACGTGCATCACGGTCAGAAATAAAAGTGAGGCCACTCTTTGCAGCATCCGTTAATATTTTATCTAACGCACCTGCTTCATTTGTTCCGGGAGAAAATTGCGAATAACCATACTGAATACTTACTTTATCCCAGTCACCAATTTGGTTGGTATAAGCATTACTAAGATCAATTTCGTTATTGCTGTTAAGCGTTACTACCGGCGGTGGATAATCCATTACACTTGCCCTGTTCTGTGCGCTGGAAATATAATTATGCATCAGCCCGAGTGTGTGACCAACTTCATGAGCAGCCAATTGTTTTAAACGCTGCAAAGCCATTTGCAGCATTTTATTATCAGCGGGTAATTCGCTGTTCTCGAAAGGTGCGAGTAAGCCCTGTGCGATCATATAATCCTGGCGCACCCGCAACGAACCTAATGTTACATTGCCTTTGATAATTTCGCCTGTTCGGGGATCAACGATCGCATTGCCAAAACTCCAGCCTCGTGTAGAGCGGTGCACCCAGTTGATCATATTGTAACGCAGGTCCATCGGATCTGCACTATCAGGTAAAATTTTTACCTGGAAAGCATTGATATAGCCTGCCGCTTCAAAGGCTTGGTTCCACCAGCCTGCACCTTCTAGTAAGGCGCTGCGTATGGGCTCCGGGGTGCCGTTATCCAAATAATAAATAATGGGTTTTACAGCTTCACTTTTTGCAGCAGAGGGATCTTTCTTTTGCAGGCGGTGACGAATGATAAAATCTTTCTGAATTGGTTCAGTTACCGGAGTGCTGTAATCATAATATGAGTTGGTGATAAAAGGTGAACGCCCATCGTACAATCTTGGCTGATAATTATCATCAGGCAACTGCACAAATGAATGATGTATGCGTAGTGTAATAGCATCGGCCTCAGGTGTAACAGCACTTACATAATTTCCCGGCTTGCCATCTTTATTTACAAAAGTAACAGTGGCTTCAAACTCTGTATTAAGCGGGAAATTTTTAGTGCGTGGTAAATACATGGCGCTCCGTGAAGCATCCATACTATAACTGCCTTGTTTAGTATTTTGTAAACGGTTGGCAACCTGTAATGCATCGCGTAACAAAAAATCTGTTGCATCAACCAATACACTTCCATTACTTTCTGCGGCTATTGTGAAACCCCAAATGGTTGATTGTGCAAATGATTGTTCAACGGCTCTTTTCTCTGCGGCGCTGCCACTTACAGCACGGTAAGCATAATTGGGTTCAATCATTAAAACCTTGTTACCCACACGGTTAAATTTTACAATGTATGTTGTGCCCATAATTCCCCTGTCGAGCCCTACATCATTGGATCCCAGCCCGGCAGGCAATGATGTTTGATACAATATTTCTGTATCCATTTTATTTATCTGCAGCCATACTTTTCCGGTACTGTCATCAACATAAAAATTAAAGAAGCCATTGTAAGCGTGCATGCTTTTTGTTTTTGCTTCAATGGCGTTTTGAGTTTGCGCCTTAACAAAAGAAGGTATCACAAATAATATCAGCAGAAAGCGTGGCATAAGAAACAATTTTAATGAATACACAAAGTACAAAGGATTCTTAATTAGCGACAGCGATTTTAAAGGTTTAATTCTAACAATATATTTTTCATTAACCCGGCTAAAGTTTTTTCATAGCATCGTTCCTTGCGTCGCACTCTTGTACATTCTGATTATGACTGAACAAAATACTCTGCACCTGAAACATTATCCGCTTCGATCTAC